>JADGHI010000061.1 GCA_019689515.1 Acetobacteraceae bacterium
ACCTGGTGGTGCCGCGCGGCGTGCTGCCCTTCCCCATCGACGGGCAGCCGGTCCGCGGACGGCTCGTCCGGCTGGGCCCACTGGCCGATGCGATCCTCGGCCGCCACGACCATCCGCCCGTGGCCGCCGCGCTGCTCGGCCAGGGACTGGCGCTGGTCGCCGGGCTCGCGTCGGCACTCAAGTTCAGCGGCAGCTTCTCGGTCCAGGCGCAGGGCGACGGGCCCATCCCGGTGCTCCTCGCCGACTGCACCGACCAGGGCGCGCTGCGCGGCTATGTCCGCAGCCACCCGGACCGGCTCGCGCCGCTGATGGAGGCCGCCGCGACCGGGCCCGCCGAGGGCGCAGGCGGCGACGGCGCAGCGACGGCGCCGGACGCCGCCACGCTGCTCGGCAAGGGCCACCTCGCCTTCACCTGCGACCAGGGCCCCAACATGACCCGCTACCAGGGCCTGGTGGCGATCGAGGGCGCCACGCTGTCGGAGATGGCGGAGCACTATTTCCGCACCTCCGCGCAGCTCCCCACCCATGTCCACCTCGCCGCCGCGCGGAACGCGGAGGGGGCCTGGCGGGCAGGTGCGCTGTTCCTTGAGCGGATCGCCGGCGCCGCGCAGGGTGCCGCCACGCCGGACGCGGCGGAGGCCGGGGCCGAAGCCTGGCGCACGGCGGTCGCCCTCGCGGCGACTCTGACCGATGCGGAGCTCCTGGACGATTCCCTCCCCGGCCCGGAACTGCTGCGCCGGCTGTTCGCGACCGAGGGCACGGTGGTGCTCGACCGGGCGCGCAGCCTCGCCTATGGCTGCCGCTGCTCGCGCGCGCGCCTCTCGGAGATCCTGGAGCGCTTCCCGGCCGAGGAACTGGACGAGATGGTCCAGGAAGACGGCGCGATCACCATGAACTGCGAGTTCTGCAACCTCGGCTTCCGCTTCGAGCGGAGCGAGCTCCAGGGTGGCGCGCGGCGCGGCTGAATGGTTTGATTCGCTCGCCCGCGCAACGGCCAGCCTGGGGGAGCGATGCCGATTCCGCCGCCGTCACCGCCTGAACCCGATTCGCCGCCGCATGGCGAGAACGCCGTGCGGTTCCTCCTGCATCGCCGCTCCCTGCTGATCGGCGGGTTCCCGCCGTTGCTCGGGCTGGTGGCGGCGGGCTGCGCCGGCGGCGAGTCAGAGCCCGTCATCGCCTTCGGCGGGCCGCCGAGCTACGCGCATCTGACGCCGCTCCGCCTCAACGTCGCCGACATCGAGATCGGCCCGCCGCCGGGCGGCCAGGCCGGGCTGGTGATGGAACCGGCGCCGGTGAACCCGGCCGAGGCGATGGCGACCATGGCGCGCGACCGCCTGGTGCCGGCCGGTTCGGGCGGCGTCGCGCGCTTCACGATCGAGGAGGCCTCCTTGGTCCGCACCCCGCTGCCGGGCGGCATGTTCTCGAGCGGCGGCGAGCGTCTGATCTGCTCGCTCCGCTGCCGGCTCGACCTCTTCGCCGGGGAGGGCGGCCGCACCGGCTTCATCGAGGCGCAGGCGCGCCGGGTGCTGACCGCGCCGGGGCCGACCGACCCGGCGCGCCGCTCCGCCGCGGCGGACCGCGTGGTGCGCGCGGCGATGGACGTGATGAACGTCGAGTTCGAATATCAGATCCGGCGCAACCTCCGCGACTGGCTGCTGGTGTCCCTGCCGCCCGGCGTGGCGCCACCGCCGCCTCCGCCCGCGCCGCCGGGCGCCGGCACGGGCGGGCCGGAGGAGGTGCTGCGCGAGGACCTGCCACGCGGCGGCACAGGAGGACGTTGATCATGGCCACGATCCGGTTCGGCAACCCCGAGGGCATGCACTCCACCGGCGGCCGCTACTCGCACGCGGCGCTGATCGAAGGGGGACCGGCGCGGCGGCTGGTGATCTCCGGCCAGGTCGGGCTGAGGCCCGATGGCAGCCTCGCCGAGGGTGGCGAGGCGCAGGTCGAGCAGGCGCTGGCCAATCTCGGCACGGTGCTGCGCGCCCACGGCATGGCGCCCTCGGATGTGGTGAAAGTGACCGTGTTCCTCACCGACCGCGCGCTGATCGGGGTCTGGCGCGAACGGCGCGCCGCGTTCTTCAACGGCCACGTGCCCGCCAGCACCCTGCTGGTCGTGGCGGGGCTGGCCGATCCGCGCTTCCTGGTCGAGGTGGAGGCCGAAGCGGTCCAGTAACCGGGGAGCACTGCGAGGGGCAGGCCCGCCCTGGGGGGAACCTCGGCAGGCTGCTCCGCGCTGGTTCGGGCAAGGAGGACAAACCATGACCCGAACCCATGCCGGGCGCGCCGCGCTGGCGGTGCTCGCCCTGGCCGGACTTGGCGCTTGCACCACGATCTCCGGGGAGCCGGCCTATTACCGGTCTGCGGGCGTAGCGCCGGGCCACTACGGCTACGGCGCCACGCCGGGCCGCTATGGCGTGCCGGACTACGCTGCCGCCGCGGCCGCCGGCGACACCTATTGCCAGGAAGCGACGGCCGCGGTGCGCCAGGCCGAGAGCGCGGCTGCCTATAGCGGCTCGCCGGGCGCGTATGCCCGGATGGAGCGCGCGCGCGGCTACGCCAGCCGCGACTGCTGAGCCCGCCCGCCCCTGTGCCGCCCGGATGGCCACTCGCCATCCTGGCGGCGGCCGGCGGCGTCATTCGCCGAGCGGCAGGCCGACATAGTTCTGCGCCAGCAGCGTCGCGCCAGCGACCGTGCCGGTCACGAGGTCCAGCTCGGCCCTTTGGCGCCGCTCGTCGAACGGGCTTGCCCCCTCGAAGCGGTGCAGCATCGAGGTCATCCACCAGGAGAAGTGCTGCGCCCGCCAGACGCGGCGGAGCGCCGCCGCCGAATAGCCGTCCAGCAGCTCGTCCGATCTCGTCGCGTAGAAGGCGCCGAGCGCGCGGTCGAGCAGGAAGACGTCGTTGATCGCGAGGTTGAGCCCCTTCGCCCCGGTCGGCGGCACGACATGCGCCGCGTCGCCGGCGAGGAACAGGCGGCCGTGGCGCATCGGCTCGCAGACGAAGCTGCGCATGGCCACGATGGTCTTCTGGAAGATCGGGCCCTCCTTCAGCCGGAATCCTCCCTCGACCTCGGTGCGCGCCTGCAGCTCCGCCCAGATCCGGTCGTCGGGCCAGTTGTCCACCGAATCCTCGGGGTCGCACTGGAGGTACATCCGCTGCACCTCCGGCGAGCGGGTGCTGATCAGCGCGAAGCCGTGCTCCTCATGCCGGGCGTAGATCAGCTCCTCTGAGGAGGGCGGCGCGCGGCAGAGGATGCCGAACCAGCCGAAGGGGTAGGTGCGATGGTACTCGCGGCGCGCGCCCTCCGGAATCGCGGCGCGGCAGACGCCCCAGAAGCCGTCGCAGCCGGCGACGAAGTCGCAGACGAGTTCGCGCTCCGCCCCGTCCGGCCCGACATGGCGGATCACCGGACGCGGGCCGTCGAGATCGGCGAGGCTGGTGACGCGGGTTCCGAACCGGATGTCGCCGCCGGCGCCGAGACGGGCCGCGATCAGGTCCTTCAGCACCTCGTGCTGGGCATAAACGGTGATCACGCGCCCGCCGGTCAGGGCGTGGAAGTCTATGCGATGGCCGCGGCGGTCGAAGCGCAGCTCCGTGCCACGATGGACGAAGCCCTCGCGCCGCAGGCGGTCGCCGAGGCCGGTCGCGACCATCAGGTCCACCGTGCCCTGCTCCAGCACGCCGGCGCGGATCGTGCCCTCCACGCTCTCGCGCGAACGCGCTTCGAGCACGACCGACTCGATGCCGCGCAGGTGGAGCAGGTGGGAGAGCATCAGCCCTGCCGGCCCAGCCCCGACGATCCCGACCTGGGTGCGCATCGCGACTCGAACCTCCTCGCGGGCGGCTCAGGGCACCGGGCGCCAGGTGCCGCTAAGCCGGGCCGGCCAGTCCGGCCGCTCGCCGCTGCGGCACGCGCCGACGTCGTACCGGACGGTCCCGCGTCGCATCCATGCTAGACCATCTGCTTAGGGATCGGGGCTGCCATTTCCCACTGGCCGCGCGCCCGCGGCCGGCACAGGCTCAGGCGTGCGCCCGAGCGCCGTGGCGGCGCGCGGGGAGCGGACCGAGAAGGACGAAGCATGCAGGACAAGCCCCTGGTCGATCTGCGGATCTACACCATCCGCCCGCGCGGCATGGCGGAGTACCTGAAGCTGTTCGACGAGCTGGCGATGCCGGTGCAGCTCCGCCACATCGGCCCGCCGCTCGCCTTCTTCGTCAGCGAGCACGGGCCGCTGAACCAGGTGGTGCATCTCTGGGCCTATGACAGCCTGGCCGACATGGAAGCGCGCCGCGCCGCGCGCAACGCCGATCCGGACTGGGCGACCTATCTGAAGGCCTCGGCCCACCTCGTCGTCGCACAGGAGAACCGGATCCTCCGCCGCGCCGATTTTCCCAGCCTGCGGCAGGAAGGCGCGTAAGCCACCGCCGGCACCACGCGCACGCACGCGGGTGTCAGCCTTGAGCGGGCGGCGGGCGAAGCGCAGCCGCGCCGGCACAGGCCGTGCCCCGTTTGCGCGCCGCCAACGGCCTTCGCTAGGGTGACGCATCGAGGAGGAACCTGTTCGATGCCCGCCGCCCCACTCATGCTGCTCTGGACCGACAACGAGAAGCCGTATCGCGAGGCCATCGCCCGCGCCGGCCTCGATGACGGCCGCATGCGCTTCGCCTTCCTGCCGCGCTCCGCCCAGCCGGACGAGGCCATGCTGGCGGAGGCGGAGGCGCTGTTCGCCATGGGCGCGCCGCCGGGGATGCTCGCGCACATGCCGCGGCTGCGCTGGATCCAGGCGCTGACCGCGGGCGTCGAGGCCTGGCTGGCGCGGCCCGACCTGCGGCCCGAGATCGTCCTCACCTGCGCGCGCGGCACGCACCGGGTGCAGATGCCGGAGAACATCCTCGGCGCGCTGTTCCACATCACCAAGCCCTACCACGCGGCGGCGCTCGACCAGCGCGAGCGGCGCTGGTCCCGTCGCGTCTCCACGACGCTGGCGGGCAAGACGCTCGGCATCCTCGGCCTCGGCGCGATCGGGCGGGAGGTGGCGCGCAAGGCGGCGGCGCTGGAGATGCGCGTGATCGGCACGCGGCGCGGCGGCAGCGACACGATCGAGGGGGTGGAGCGCGTGTTCGGCCCGGAGGGCACGGACGCGGTGCTGGCGGAGTCCGACTTCGTGCTGCTGCTGCTGCCGGTGACGCCGGAGACCGAGAACCTGATCGACGCGCGCCGCCTGCGCACGATGAAGCGCACGGCCTGGCTGATCAATTTCGGCCGCGGCCACCTGATCGTGGACGAGGACCTGGTCGCCGCGGTGCGCGAGGGCGTGATCGCCGGCGCGGTGCTCGACGTGTTCCGCAAGGAGCCGCTGCCGCCGGAGCATCCCTTCTGGACCACCCCGGGCATCACGGTGCTGCCGCATATCGGCGGGCTGCACCCGGAGCGCGACGGGATGGTCGCCGCTCTGCTGGCCGAGAACGCGCGCCGCTTCCGCGACGGCGAGCCACTGCGCGAGACCGTGGACCGCGCAGCCGGCTACTGACCGGTGACGCAGCGGCGGCGGGTCGGCCGGTTATCCGGCCCGCCGCCGGGCCCCGCTCAGGCTGTGACGCGGCCCGCGCGCACCAGCTTGCCGGGCAGCGCGCCCGTGAACTCGCCGTCCTCGAAGATCGGCACGCCGGAGGCGAAGGTGGCCTTGTAGCCGTCCACGCGCTGCACCAGGCGCCGCCCGCCGGCCGGCAGGTCGTAGCGCACCTCCGGCGCGTGGAGGCGCAGCCCCGCATAGTCCAGGATGTTCACGTCGGCCTTCTTGCCCGGCGCCAGCACGCCGCGGTCGTTGAGGCCGTAGAACGCCGCCGGCTCGCTGGTCTGGCGCTTCACCACGAATTCCAGCGGCAGGCGCGGGCCGCGGCTGCGGTCGCGCGTCCAGTGGGTCAGCATGAAGCTCGGCATGCTGGCGTCGATGATCGAGGAGCAGTGCGCCCCGCCGTCGGAGAGGCCGAGCAGCGTCGCCTCGTTCGTCAGCATCTCGTGGATGACGTCGTGGTTGTCCACGTTGTAGCCGGTGACCGGGAAGAACAGGAACCGGTCGGCGCCGCCGGCGAGGTAGTCGTACGCGACCTCGTCCGGCGTGCGGCCCTCGCGCTCGGCGATGGCGGCGATGCTCTCGCTCGCGCGCGGCTCGTAGTCCGGCGGGTCGCCGAGGATGAACATGCGGTGCCAGCGCCGCGTGATGTGCTGGCGGAACTGGGAGAGGCGGCTCACCAGTTCCTCGGACGGCGCCTCGCTCAGCACCTGGGCGCGCACCGCGGGGTCGCGCAGGCGCTTCATCCGCTCCTCGATCGGGAGCTTGAGCAGCGCCTGGTAACTCGGCCGTATGGAGAAGGGGTTGAGCGCGGTGTCGGCCCCGAGCAGCACGCCGACGGGGCGCCCCGCGACCTGCGCCGTCACCATCGCGCCCTCGGCGCGGGCGCGGCGTACGCCCTCCAGCAGGCGCTGCCAGCGCTCCGTGTCGGTCGGGCGGTCGGTGAGGAGGAACCAGACCGGGCGGCCCGTCTCCTTGCCGAGCCGGGTCAGCCACTCGAGCTCCTCGATCTCGATGTCGAAGTCGCTGTTCATGCCGAAGGCGCCGTGGCCGACGCGGCCGAGCGCGCGGCCGATGCCCAGCAGCTCCTCGACCTCGGAATAGCGGCCCGGCACCATCTCGCCGTCCGGGGTCTTGTGCGAGTTGGTGCGCGAGGTGGTGAAGCCGAAGGCGCCGGCGCGCAGCGCCTGCTCGGTGAGGCGGGACATCTCCGCGATGTCCTCGGCGGTGGCCTTCTCGCGCCGGATGGCCCGCTCGCCCATCACATAGACGCGGAGCGGGTGGTGCGGGACCTGCGCGCCGACGTCGATCGCGCGCGGAATGGCGGCGAGCGCGTCGAGGTAGTCGGGGAAGCTCTCCCAGTTCCACTTGAGGCCCTCGGCGAGGACGATGCCGGGAATCTCCTCGACGCCCTCCATCAGCCGGACGAGCTCCTCGCGGTGCTCGCGCCGCACCGGGGCGAAGCCGACGCCGCAATTGCCGAACAGCACGGTGGTCACGCCGTGCCAGGAAGAGGGAGAGAGCTCCGGATCCCAGGTCGCCTGGCCGTCATAGTGGGTGTGCACGTCCACCCAGCCCGGGGTGACGAGCAGGCCATCGGCGTTGATCTCGCGCCTGCCGGGCCCTGCCTTGCCGCCCACCTGGACGATCCGGTCGCCGTCGAGCGCCACATCGCCGGTGAAGGCCGGACGGCCGGTGCCGTCCACGATGGTTCCGCCGCGGATGACCGTCGTATGCATGTTCCCTCCCGGGGTTGGCGCGGCACGCGCAGGGGTGGGCCCGGCGCCGTCGTTGCGGCCGCTACGTGGATTGAAGGCCGGTTATGGAGGGAGGGTCAAGGCCGGCCGCGCGCTCCTGCATCGCGGTTCAGCCGGGGAACGCCCCCGGCGCCGATCACAAGCGGGCGCGGGGAGCGGTGCGCCCGCCTAGTCGCCCACCGCGTCCAGCACATGCAGCGACCGCGTGAACGCCGCCCCCGCGTTCAGCGCCACCGCCACGCCCAGCGCCTCGGCGATCTCCTCCTTCGTGGCCCCCGCGGCCTTCGCCTTGCGCACATGCGCGTCCATGCAGCCGTCGCAGCCCGTGGTCACCGTGACGGCGAGGGCGATCAGCTCGCGCGTCTTGGCGTCAAGATGCTGCGTCTTGGCCGAGGCGCCGGAGAGCGCGCCGAACGCCTTCACCAGCTCCGGGTGCAGCGCCGAGAACTCCTTGCCGCGCCCGCGCAGCGCCGCGCTGTAGGCGTCCCAGTCCTTGATCGCGCTCATCGCATCGTCCCCACAAACGAAACGGGCGCGGCCCCCGAGGACGCCGCGCCCGCTCATCATCCCAGGGATGGGGCCGGGTGGCTACTCCACCACCTCCGGCTCCTTCTCCGCCTCGCCGTCGCCGCCCTCCTCGGGCTTCGGCAGGGCGGGGGGCGCGGCCTCCACGTAATCGAAGGTCAGCGCGCCGTCCTTCAGGCCCACCTTCACCGCCCCGCCCTTGGCGAGCCGGCCGAAGAGCAGCTCCTCGGCAAGCGGCTTCTTGATGTGCTCCTGGATCACCCGCGCGAGCGGGCGCGCGCCGTAGAGCGGGTCGTAGCCCTTCTCCGCCAGCCACTCCTTCGCCGCGGAGGAGAGCTCGATCGTCACGTTGCGGTCGGCGAGCTGCGCCTCGAGCTGCATGACGAACTTCTCGACCACGCGCGCGACGATCTCCGGCGTCAGGCCGGCGAAGGGGATGATCGCGTCCAGCCGGTTGCGGAACTCCGGCGTGAACAGGCGCTGGATCGCTTCCTGGTCCTCGCCCACGCGTGCCGTGCGCTCGAAGCCGATGGCGGGCTTCGCCAGGTCCGCCGCGCCGGCGTTCGTGGTCATGATCAGGATCACGTTGCGGAAGTCCACGGTCTTGCCGTTGTGGTCCGTGAGCTTCCCGTGGTCCATCACCTGCAGCAGGATGTTGAACAGATCCTGGTGCGCCTTCTCGATCTCGTCGAGCAGCAGCACCGCGTGCGGGTGCTGGTCGATCGCATCCGTCAGCAGGCCGCCCTGGTCGAAGCCGACATAGCCCGGCGGCGCGCCGATCAGGCGGGAGACCGAATGCCGCTCCATGTACTCGGACATGTCGAAGCGGATCAGCTCGATGCCGAGGGTCTTGGCGAGCTGCTTCGCCACCTCGGTCTTGCCGACGCCGGTCGGGCCTGAGAACAGGTAGTTGCCGATCGGCTTCTCCGGATCGCGCAGCCCGGCGCGGGAGAGCTTGATCGCACTCGCCAGCGCCTCGATGGCCTTGTCCTGCCCGAAGACCATCGCCTTGAGGTCGCGCTCGAGGTTCTTCAGCGTCTCCTTGTCGTCGGCGCTCACGCTCTTGGGCGGGATGCGCGCGATCTTGGCGACGATGTCCTCGACGTCCTTCACCGTGACCGTCTTGCGGCGCTTGTTCTCGGGCAGGAGCATGCGCGAGGCGCCGACCTCGTCGATCACGTCGATCGCCTTGTCGGGCAGCTTGCGGTCGTGGATGTAGCGGGCGGAGAGCTCGACCGCGGCGCGGATCGCCTCCGGCGTGTAGCGCACCTTGTGGTGCTTCTCGTAGTTCGCCTTGAGGCCCTGGAGGATCTTGACCGTGTCCTCCACCGTCGGCTCGTTCACGTCGATCTTCTGGAACCGCCGGACCAGCGCGCGGTCCTTCTCGAAGTAGTTGCGGTACTCCTTGTAGGTGGTCGAGCCGATGCAGCGCAGCGTGCCGGAGGCGAGCGCGGGCTTGAGCAGGTTGGAGGCGTCCATCGCCCCGCCGCTCGTCGCGCCGGCGCCGATCACCGTGTGGATCTCGTCGATGAAGAGGATCGAGCCCGGCATGTTCTCGAGCTCGGCCACCACGGCCTTCAGCCGCTCCTCGAAATCGCCGCGGTAGCGCGTGCCGGCGAGCAGGCTGCCCATGTCGAGCGCGTAGATCGTGCTCTTGAGCAGCACCTCGGGCACGTCACCCTCGACGATGCGCTTGGCGAGGCCCTCCGCGATCGCGGTCTTGCCGACGCCCGGATCGCCCACGTAGAGCGGGTTGTTCTTGGTGCGGCGGCAAAGGATCTGGATCGTGCGCTCGATCTCGGTCTCGCGCCCGATCAGCGGGTCGATCTTGCCCTGCTGCGCCTTCTTGTTGAGGTTGACGCAGTAGTTGGAGAGCGCGTCCTGGCCGCGCCCCCCGGGGCGGCTGCCATGCGGCTTCTCCTCCCGCTCCGACTGGTCGTCGGCGGAGGGCGTGCCCTGGACCGGGCGCGGCTGGCTGCGGCCGGGCGCCTTCGCGATGCCGTGGCTGATGAAGTTCACCGCGTCGAGCCGCGTCATGTCCTGGAGCTGCAGGAAGTAGACGGCGTGACTCTCGCGCTCGGAGAACAGCGCGACCAGCACGTTCGCGCCGGTCACCTCGTCGCGACCGGAGGACTGCACATGGATCGCGGCGCGCTGGACGACGCGCTGGAAGCCTGCGGTCGGCTTCGGGTCGCCGCCGCGCTCCGTCACCAGGCCGGCGAGGTCCTTGTCGAGGAACTCCACCAGGTCGCGGCGGAGCTTGTCGCTATCCACCCCGCAGGCGCGCAGCACGGGTGCCGCGTCCGCGTCGTCGGTGAGGGCGAGCAGCAGATGCTCGAGGGTGGCGTATTCGTGCCGACGCTCGTTGGCCAGGGCGAGGGCACGATGGAGCGTCTGCTCGAGGTTACGGGACAGCATGGTCGTTACGACGCTCCTTCCAGGGAGTCCGCGCAGTCAAAGCCCGGCGGCGTGACCGGTTCCGTCACTCGCGCGACAGGTATGTATCCTGCGCCCGATCGGCATCCCCGCCATCCGGGCGGTCTTGACGGGTGCGCGGATAGGATCGTCAGCGTCTCATTCCTTCTCGATGGTGCACTGCAACGGGTGCTGGTTCTGCCGCGCGAGGTCCATCACCTGGGTCACCTTCGTCTCGGCCACCTCGTAGGTGTAGACCCCGCAGACGCCCACGCCGCGACGGTGGACGTGCAGCATGATGCGCGTCGCCTCCTCCCGGGTCTTCTGGAAGAAGCGCTCCAGCACGTGAACGACGAACTCCATCGGCGTGTAGTCGTCGTTCAGCATCAGGACCTTGTACATCGAAGGCTTCTTGGTGCGCGGCCGCGCCTTGACGACGACCCCCGTCTGGGGATTGTCGCCGCCCTGCGTGCCGCCGCCTCTGCCAGGGAACTTGTCTGGATCGCTCATGCTCGCCTTGGTCCGCGGGCGCCGGCAATGCCCGCCCTGATGAACAGGATATCGGACGCCACGGGCCACAGTGAAGGGCCGCGCGCGTGCGTGAGCGACACGGCCGCGGAGATTCCCACGCATGCAGCCCCTTCCGGAACGGAAAAGGCCCGGCCGCGTCCGCCCGCCCCGGCCGCCAAGGTGACGGAATCGGAACGGGCGGGCGCGGCCGGGCCTCTCTGGCCCAGCTATCCGTGTGCCCGCCGGAACGGACGGGGACGGGCGGATGCCCCGCCGGTCCCCTCCCGCCGGATGTCAAGCGGTTGCAGGCGTGGCTGGCTGCGCGCGCTCAGACGGAGATTGGCCGGCCGAACTTCTCGAAGGCCAGCGTCGCGCGGGCCGTGAGCGGCGCCGCGGTCTGCTCGGCCAGGCGGAGCGCCGCCTCCTGCAGGCGCGCGGCCTCGGTCAGCGTCCGCTCGATCGCGGCCCGGGCGAAGCTCGCCTGGAGGTCGGCCGCTTCCTTGAGGCTCTTCGCCGCGACCAGCGCCTTGGCGTTCTCGAGCGCCTGGTCGGTGAGGCCCTGCACCACCGCGAAGGTCTGGCGTGAGATGTCCTGCACGCCGACCGTCCAGGTCTGCGCGGACTTCGCCACCGCCTCGAGATTGCCGCGGCCGAACTCCACCGCCTCGTTGGCCGCCTTGAAGAGGCCTTCCGCCGTCTTCGTCGCCTGTTCCATGCTCTTCTCCACCGTCGCGCGGGCCTGGGCCGCGCCGTCCTCGATCAGCTTCTTCGCCTGGGTCGCGCCGGCGGCGGCCCGCGCCCCCCCCGCCTCGGCCGAGAGCTTCTTCGCCTCGGCCACCTTCTCGCTCGCCATCCGTCCTCGATCCTTGCTCGCCTGGTCCACTTAGCTGGCTGGTCCGCCACCCCATGCTGCACCGCAGCATGGCCTTTAGCTAAGGCACACCCTGGGCAGGGACAAGGGATTTTTTGCAGCGCACAAAAATTTCCGGTCACGACCCCCTGAGGCCCACCCGGGAAACCGATGTGGTTCCAACGAAAGAATGCGCGCTAACCTATTGCCTTTGTGATCTGTTTTAACTCTGTTCCCGTGGACAGGCCCGGCGAGCCCTCGTTACGATGGTATCGCTGGTTGTAGCCGGGCCGTCTTAGGGGAGGCGGTCCGCGCTCGGGGGGACCGCATGAGTTTCATCGTCGCTTGGCGCCGCGGCCTCGCCGTGGCGGCGGTGATTGCCGTTGTCTGCGGCTTGCCGCTGGCCGCCGCACGCGCGCAGATCGGCAGCGACCGATACGCCGCCATCGTCGTGGACGCCCGGGATGGGACCACCCTGTTCGCGGCCAACGCGGACGCGCCGCGCCATCCCGCCTCGCTGACCAAGATGATGACGCTCTACATGGTCTTCGAGGCCCTGCGCGACGGCCGGCTCTCCCTCTCCACGCCGATGCCGGTCTCGGCGGATGCCGCCTCGCGCCCTCCCTCGAAGCTCGGCCTGCCGCCGGGATCGTACATCACGGTCGAGCAGGCGATCCTCGCCCTCGTCACGAAGTCCGCCAACGACGCCGCCGCGGTGGTCGGCGAATACCTCGCCGGCGGCTCCGAGGCGCGCTTCGCCCAGATGATGACGCTGCGCGCCCGTGCCCTCGGCATGACGCGGACCACCTTCCGCAACGC
>JADGHI010000062.1 GCA_019689515.1 Acetobacteraceae bacterium
GCCCCGGAGCGCTACGCGCTCTACACCGCGCGGACTCCCGCCGTGATCGCGGCCTATGGCGGCCGCTTCCTGGTGCGGGGCGGGGCCGTCGAGGCGAAGGAGGGCGCGCCGCCGGCCGGGCGGGTGGTCGTCATCGAGTTCCCCGACATGGCCGCCGCTCGCCGCTTCTACGACAGCCCGGACTACCAGGCGATCCTGCCCCTGCGCCTCGCCGCCTCGCGCGGCCGGCTGTACCTCGTCGAGGGCGTCTGATCCCGCCCGTGCCAGGCAGGGGGGCGCTCGGCGTCGGTCGGCGTCCTGCGCTCCGGCCGGCCCGAGGCCGATCGGCACCGGCGAGCTAGCGCCCGGACGCCGCGGCCGCCTGTCGCGCGCCGCCGGGCTCCTCCGCGCCCCCCTCGGCGGACGCGCCGCGGCACCAGCCGAGGTCCTCGATGCCGAACAGGGCGCGGCCGATGAGCCGGGCGGACTCCCGCATCTCGCCGCCGAACCGCCGCAGCTCGGCCTCGGACAGCCGGCCGGCGATGGTCAGGCCGGCGATGCCGAGCCGCGGGCGGCCGCCATCGTCGGCGATCGCCGTCGCGACGACGTTGATGCCCTTGAACCAGTGGCCGAGGTCGAGCGCGAAGCCGTCCTCCCGCGCGCGCTCGACGTCGGCCAGGTAGTCCTCGAAGGCGATCGGCACCCCCCAGCGCAGCATCTCGAAGCGCCGGCGCAGCTCGCCCGGCGACAGGCCGACGATCGCCGCGACGCAGCGCCCGACCGCGCCCGCGAAGGCCGGGACGCGCTGGCCGATCCGCATCTCGATGCGCACCGCCCCGTAGCCGTGGACGCGGTCCACCAGCACGATCCGCTCGTTCTCCGTCACCTCCCAGAGGGCGACCAGCGCGTCGTAGTCGAGCGCCAGCCGCTCGAGCAGCGGGCGGATCAGCTCGGTCCGGCCGCGCCCATGCAGTGGGGAGGCGAGCTCGAGCAGGCCGAGCCCGAGCGAATAGGTCTTCGCCGCCGGGTCGAAGGTGACCAGCCCCTCCGCCGCCAGGGTGCGGAGCAGGTTGAAGCAGGTGCTCGGGCTGATGGCGGTGGCGCGCGCGACGGCGGAGACGCTCATCGGCACCGCCGACCGACCGAGGCATCGCATCACCCGGATCGCCTGGACCACTGCGGGGACCTGGGGTGACCTGTGGTTGGAGCTGTCGCTCATTCACTATCCTGCAGAGAATTCGATCCGCTGTTGATCGCCGTATCCGGACACCTTAGGCTGCCGGGCCGCGGAATGCACGAATACGGGAGGAACATGCGCCAGGCGGACGGAATGCCAGGGTGGCGCGCGACCGCCGCCGGCGGCGGTCATGCATGACAAAGGCCGCTGTCGCACCGCCCCTCGTGGCGGCGTCCACGGCAGCCTGGGTGCGCGCGTTGTTCGCGCCGAGTGCCGTCGCCCTCGTCGGCGTCTCGAACGACGGGGCGCGCCTGGCCGGCGGGCCGCTGCGCTACCTGCGCCGGCACGGCTTCACCGGTCCGGTCTATCCCGTGAACGCGCGCTACCCGGCCGTGCAGGGAGAGCCCGCGTTCCGCGGCCTGGCCTCGCTGCCGGGGCCGGTGGACCATGCCTACATCCTCCTCAACACCGACGACGCGATCAGCGCGGTCGAGGCTTGCGCCGCCGCCGGGGTGAAGGTCGCGACGATCCTCGCCGGCGGCTTCGCCGAGGCGGGAGCGGAGGGCGTGGCGAAGCAGCGGCGCCTGCTGGCGGCTGCTCGTGCCGGCGGATTACGGCTCGTTGGTCCCAATAGCCTGGGATTGGTCAATCTACACACGGGGCTCGCGCTCAGCGCGACTCCGGCGATGCTGGCGGAGCGACTCATCCCGGGCCGGCTGATGGTGCTGTCGCAGAGCGGCAGCATGATGGGCACGCTCCTGTCGCGCGGCCAGGAGCGTGGGATCGGCTTCTCCAAGGCGGTGTCCGTCGGCAACGAGGCCGACCTCACGATGGGCGAGATCGGCGAGGCTTTTGCCGACGACCCGGACACCGCCGCCTTCCTGCTGTTCATGGAGACGATCCGCGACGCCAACGCGATGGCGCGCTTCGCCGCGCGCGCCCACGCGCTCGGCAAGCCGATCGTCGCCTTCAAGCTTGGCCGGTCGGAGGCCGGGCAGGAGATGGCGGTCTCGCACACCGGCGCGCTAGTCGGCTCGGACCGCGCGGCGGACGCCTTCCTGCGCCATCACGGCATCATCCGCGTGGACCACCTGGAGACGCTGTTCGAGCTGCCGGCGCTGATCGCCGGGCGCGGTCCGCCGCGCCGGGGCCGGCGCGAGGGCGCGGCGGTCGGCGTCGTGACGACCACGGGCGGCGGTGCGGCGCTGGTTGTGGACCGGCTCGGCACGCTCGGCGTCGAGACGCGCGCGCCGAGCCGGGAGACGCTCGATCGGCTGGCCGCGCGCGGCGTCGCCGCCCAGGCGGGGCGGGTGCTCGACCTCACCATGGCGGGCACGCGCTACGACGCGATGCGCGCGGCGCTGGAGACGGTGCTGGCGGCGCCGGAATTCGACCTCGTGCTGAGCGTGGTCGGTTCCTCCGCGCAGTTCCGGCCCGAACTCGCGGTGCGCCCGATCGCCGACAGCGCCGCCGGGGCCGACAAGCCGATCGCGGCGTTCCTCGCGCCGAGCGCGGGGGAGTCGCTGCGCATGCTGGCCGAGGCCGGGATCGCCGGCTTCCGCACGCCCGAGTCCTGCGCCGACGCGATCGCCGCCTATCTCGACTGGCGCGGGCCGGCGGCACCGGTCGGTCCTGCGCTGACGGAAGCGGAGATCGCCGGCGCGCGCGCCGCGCTCGCCGAAGCCGCCGCCGACGGCGGCCGGCGGCTGAACGAGCGGCAGGCGCTGGCGCTCTTTGCGGCGCTCGGCGTCCCTTGCGCGGCGAGCGTGGTGATGGCGGTGCCCGGCACGGGCGGCGATGTGGTGTCGCCGGCGGACCTCTCCTATCCGGTCGCCGCGAAGATCCTGTCGCGCGACATCGCCCACAAGACGGAGGCGGGCG
This sequence comes from Acetobacteraceae bacterium, assembly GCA_019689515.1. Classification (GTDB taxonomy): domain Bacteria; phylum Pseudomonadota; class Alphaproteobacteria; order Acetobacterales; family Acetobacteraceae; genus Caldovatus. Next base: position 3,038 of record JADGHI010000062.1, read on the forward strand.
GCGTGGCGCTGGGGCTCGGCGGCCCGGATGAGCTCGTGGCGGCCGTGCGGCGCATGGTCGAGGCCGTGCGGCATCGCCATCCCGGGGCGCGGATCGAGGGCGTGCTCGTCCAGCGCATGGAGCGTGGCGGTCTCGCGGAGGTGCTGCTCGGCTACCACCGCGATCCGCATGTCGGGCCCGTGGTGACGCTGGCCATGGGCGGCGTGCTGGCGGAGATCCTGGGCGACGTCGCGGTGCGCCTCGCGCCGGTGTCGGAGGAGACGGCGCGCGCGATGGTCGAGGAGGTGGCCGGGCTCGCGGTGATCCGCGGCTACCGGGACCTGCCGCGCGGCGACGTCGCTGCGCTCGCTGTCGCGATCGCGGCGCTGTCGCGGCTCGCCGGCCTGCCTGCGGTGACGGAGGCCGAGATCAACCCGATCGTACGGCGCGAGGGCGAGGGCGTCGTCGCGGTGGACGGGCTCGCCGTGCTCGGCGGGACACCGCCGGATCGGGAGGAGACGAGATGAGGCGGCGGACGGCGCTCGGCCTGCTTGGGGCCGCGGCAGGATCGGTGACGGTCGGGGCAGGGGCGCAGGCGCCGGGCGCAGGTGCGGACGGCTGGCCGAACCGGCCGATCCGGCTGATGATTCCCTTCGCCCCGGGCGGCAGCACGGACCGCATCGGACGGATGCTGGCCGAGCCGCTCGGCCGCGCGCTCGGGCAGCCGGTCGTGGTCGAGAACCGCACCGGCGGCGGCGGCACTCTGGCCGCAGCCACGGTCGCGAACGCGCCGGCGGACGGCTACACCTTCTTCTACGGCGCGCCCGGGCAGCTCATCATCAACCCGATCCTGATGCGTGACCTGCCCTATGACGCGGAGCGCGATTTCGCGCCGGTCAGCCTGGTCGTGCGCTCCGCCTATGGGATCGCGGTGAACCCGCGGGTGCCGGCGCAGACGCTTGCGGAGCTGATCGCGCTGGCGAAGGCGCGCCCGGGACGCATGGGCTTCGCCACGGCGGGCATCGGCTCTGGCCCGCACCTTTCGGGCGAGCTGCTGAAGTTCATGGCGGGGATCGACATCACCCACATCCCCTACCGCGGCAGCGGCCCGGCGATCCAGGACGTGGTCGCGGGCCAGGTGCCGATCTCGATCGACAGCCTCGACATCATCGTGCCGCAGGCGCGCCAGGGCACGATCCGGGCGCTTGGCGTGACCTCGCCGGAACGGGTGGGCCTCCTGCCCGACGTGCCGACCGTGGGCGAGACGCTGCCCGGCTACGAGGTGACGGTGTTCAACTACGTCGTCGCTCGCGCCGGCACGCCGCGCCCGATCATCGAGCGCATGAGCCGCGAGATCGCGGCGGCCGTGCGCCAGCCGGACTTCGTCGCGCGGAACGCGGCCGTCGGCGTGACCGCGGTGGGCAGCACGCCGGAGGAGCTCGGCCGCCGCCTGAGCGACGAGAGGGCCAAGTGGCGCGAGGTGACCGCGCGCGCCGGTATCCGACTCGAATGATCGCGAAGGGCAGGGGCCGATGACGACGCGATACGACCGCTACGAGTGGCTGAAGGTGGAGCGACGGGACCGCATCGCGATCGTCACGCTGAACCGGCCGGAGCACCGCAACGCCGCCAACCCGGCCATGCGTGAGGAGCTCAACGCCATCTGGCCCGACATCGCGGCGGACGAGGCGGTGGATGCGATCGTGCTGACCGGCGCGGGCCAGGCCTTCTCCGCTGGCGGTGACGTGAAGGCGATGGCCGCACGCGCCGGCACGCCGGAGGGCCGGCGGCACGCCATCGAGGGCTTCGGCCGGGCGCGGCGCATGTGCCAGGCCATGCTCGACGTGCCGCAGCCGATCGTCGCCGCGGTGAACGGCGACGCGATGGGCCTCGGCGCCACGCTTGCGCTGATCGCCGATGTCAGCGTGATGGCCGAGACCGCGCGGATCGGCGACAGCCACGTCAAGGTGGGCCTCGTCGCAGGCGACGGCGGCACGGTGTTCTGGCCGGTGCTGATCGGCCCGAACCGGGCCAAGGAATTCCTGATGCGCAGCCGGATCGCGACCGGCGCCGAGGCCGCCGCGCTGGGCCTCGTGAATCACGCCGTGCCCGCGGACGAGGTGCTGCCCAAGGCGATGGCGATCGCGGAGGAGCTTGCGGCGCAGCCGAAATGGGCGGTGCGCTGGACCAAGCACTCGGTGAACCAGTGGCTGAAGCATCAGCTCAACCTGCTGATCGACGCCTCGCACGGGCTGGAGATGCTCTCCGCCCTCACCTGGGACCACGGCGAGGCGGCGCGCGCCTTCGCCGAGAAGCGGCGCCCGCAATTCCGGGGCGAATGAGGAGGACGGCCGGGTGAGCGACGATGCACTGACGCGGCTGCTGCACGACACCGCCGAGCGCGTCCTGGCCGACCACTGCGACCGGCAGGTGCTCGCCGCCGCGGAGGAGGGCGCCTGGCCTGAGCCGCTCTGGCGTGCGCTGGAGGAGAGCGGCCTGACGCTTGCCCTGGCGCCGGAGGCGGCCGGCGGGGCGGGGCTGAGCGTCGGGGACGCGCTCGGGCTGGTCGGCGCGGCGGCGCGCCATGCGGCGCCGGTGCCCTTCGGCGAGACGGTGTTCGCGACCTGGCTGCTGCTCGGCGCGGGGATGGCGACAGCACCGGGGCCGATGACCGTCGCACCCGTGATGCGCGGGGATCGGCTGGTCCTTGAGCGCGCCGGAGGCGGGTGGCGGCTGACGGGAACAGCCAGGCGCGTGCCCTGGGCGCGCCACGCCGCGCGCGTCGTCCTGCTGGCCGAAGCGGCGGAGGACGGTGGCCGGCCGATGCTCGTCGTGGTGCCTCGCGGCACGGCAGGTGAAGTGCGGCATGGCGCCAACCTGGCGATGGAGCCGCGCGACGATGTCCGGTTCGACGGCACCGTGCTGCCCGCCGAGGCGGCCGTCGCGCCGGCGGGCGTCGGTCCGGCGGCGATGCGGGCCTTCGGCGCGGCGCTCCGCATCGTGCAGATCGCCGGCGCGCTCGCGCGGGCGCTCGAGCTCTGCGTCGCCTACGCGCAGCAGCGCGTGCAGTTCGGCCGGCCGATCGGCCGGTTCCAGGCGGTGCAGCAGAACCTCGCGGCGCTGGCGAGCGAGGCCGCGGCGGCCGCGGCGGCGGCCGGGCTGGCGGCCGAGGCCGCCGGAGCGGGCTGCGATCCGCTGGCGATCGGCGCCGCGAAGGGCCGCGCCGCCGAGGCCGCGAGCACCGGCGCCGCGATCGCCCACCAAGTGCACGGCGCGATCGGCTTCACCTGGGAGTACGCGCTCAACTTCAGCACGCGCCGGCTGTGGTCCTGGCGCGACGAGTTCGGCAACGAGGCGGAGTGGTACCCGCAGCTCGGCGCGGCGATGGCCGCCGCCGCCGCGGAGGACCGGCTGTGGTCGGCGATCAGCGGGATCGGCATGGCGGCCTCCCCATCGCCCCAGGGCAGCCGATAGCGGAAGGAGACCCAGGGATGGACGCGCTTCGCTTCGCTCCGCCGCCGATCTCCGCCGAGGCCGAGACCCTGCGGCAGGAGGTCCGCGCCTTCCTCCGGGAGGAGCTCGGCACCGGCCCGCGGCCGCGCGACCGCTCCGGCACGCTCGGCGGATTCAGCCCGGCGTTCAGCCGCAGGCTCGGCGCGCGCGGCTGGCTCGGCATGACCTGGCCGAAGCGCTACGGCGGCCACGAGCGCAGCTACCTGGAGCGCTACGTGGTGCTCGAGGAGCTGCTCGCCGCGCACGCGCCGATCAACGCGCACAACGTCGCCGACCGCCAGAGCGGCCCGCTGCTGCTTCGCTTCGGCACCGAGGAGCAGCGCCAGGCGGTGCTGCCCCGGATCGCCGCCGGCGAATGCTACTTCTGCATCGGCATGAGCGAGCCTGACGCGGGCTCCGACCTCGCCGGCGTGCGCACGCGCGCGGTGCCGGTGCCAGGTGGCGGGTGGCGCGTCAACGGCACGAAGATCTGGACCTCCTACGCCGAGCGCTGCCACTACATGATCCTGTTCTGCCGCACGGGCGAGCGGACGGAGCAGGACCGCCACGCCGGCTTCACGCAGTTCCTCGTGGACATGAAGACGCCCGGCATCCGCATCAACCCGATCCGCAACATCGCCGGGGACCGCAACTTCAACGAGGTCGTCTTCGAGGACGTGCACCTGCCGGACTCGGCGGTGATCGGCACGCCCGGGAACGCGTGGCGGCAGCTCACCAGCGAGCTGGCGCTGGAGCGCAGCGGCCCGGACCGCTTCCTCGCGGCATTCAAGCTGTTCGTGACGCTTGCGCGCGCGGTCGGGCGCGGCGAACCGTCGGAGCGCGCGGCGATGGCGCTCGGCCGGCATGCGGCGAACATGGTGGTGCTGCGGCGCATGTCGCGCTCGGTCGCGGGCATGCTGCAGGCGGGCGAGGATCCGGTGGTGCAAGGGGCGATGGTGAAGGACCTCGGCACCACGCTGGAGCAGGGCCTGCCGGACGTCGTGCGGCAGCTCCTTGCCGTCGAGCCGGATCTCGACTCCGACGAGGAGATCGCCTCGGCGATCGCCGAGATCATCCTGCACGCGCCGTCCTTCTCGATCCGCGGCGGCACGCGCGAGATCCTGCGCAACGGCATCGCGCGCGGCCTCGGCCTGCGGTGAGGCCAGGAAAGCGCGCGCCGCCGGCGCGAACCAAGGACCGGGAAGGAGGGAGGAATGCGGCTCCGCCGTTTCGTCGTCACGCTCGCTGCCGTGCTCGCCGCGATCGGCGGCACCGCGCCGGCGTGGGCGCAAGGGACCTATCCGAGCGCGCCGGTCCGGCTCGTGGTGCCCTATGCTCCCGGCGGCCCCACCGACCTGGTGGCCCGGCTGGTCGGGCAGAAGCTCGCCGAGAGCCTGGGGCAGCCCTTCGTGGTGGACCACCGCACCGGCGCCGGCGGCAACATCGGCGCCGAGCACGTGGCGCGCGCGGCGCCCGATGGGCACACCCTGCTCGTCATCACCGCCGCGCACACCATCAACATGACGCTCTACGCGAACGTCACCTACGACTCGGTCCGCGACTTCGCGCCGGTTGCGCTCCTGGTCCGGGCGCCGATGATCCTGGTCACGAATCCCTCCGTCCAGGCACAGTCGGTCGCAGACATGCTGGCCATGGCGCGCGCCAGGCCCGGGGAGGTCTCCTTCTCGAGCGCCAGCATCGGCGCCTCGCCGCACCTGGCGATGGAGCTGCTGCAGCACATGGCCGGCGTGAAGTTGCTGCACGTCCCCTACCGCGGCTCGGCGCCGGCGATGAACGCGCTGGTCGCGGGCGATGTGTCCTTCATGCTGGACTCGATGCTCACCGGCCTGCAGATGGCGCGGGGCGGACGGGTGCGGGCGCTCGCGGTCTCCAGCGCGCGCCGGTCCGAACTGGCGCCCGAGATCCCGACCATCGCGGAGACGCCCGGCCTCGCCGGCTTCGAGACCTACACCTGGTACGGCGTCGCCGCCCCCGCGCGGACGCCCGAGCCGATCGTCCGGCGGCTCAATGCCGAGATCAACAAGGCGCTTCGCCTGCCCGATGTGCGCCGGCGCCTGCTCGAGCAGGGAGTGGAACCCGGCGACACGACCCCGGAGGAGTTCGGCGCCTTCATCCGCGCCGAGGTCGCCAAGTGGTCGGAGGTCGTGCGGACCTCCGGCGCGCGGGTCGAGTGAAGCGAGGGAGGAACGGACGATGCTGGACAAGGTGGAAGCGGCAAGGCGGCCCGGGATCTCCGATGCCGAGTGGCAGGTGCGCGTGGACCTCGCGGCCTGCTACCGGCTGGTCGATTTGCAGGGCTGGTCGGACATGGTCTCGACCCATATCTCGGCGCGCGTGCCGGGGCCGGAGCACCACTTCCTGATCAACCCGCACGGCATGCTGTTCGACGAGATCACCGCCTCCTCGCTGGTGAAGGTCGATCTCGACGGGAAGATGGTCGAGCCGTCCGAGCACGGGGTGAACCCGGCCGGCTTCGTGATCCACAGCGCCATCCACATGGCGCGGCCGGACGCCCTGTTCGCGCTGCACACCCACACGGCCGCCGGCGTGGGCGTCGCCTCGCAGCGGGACGGATTGCTGCCGATCACGCAGCAGGCGCTCGCGATCATGGGCGACGTCGCCTACCACGGCTTCGAGGGGCCGGCGCTGCGCCTGGACGAGCGCGCGCGCATCGTCGCGGACCTCGGCGACAAGCGCATCCTGTTCCTGCGCAACCATGGGCTGCTGACCGTCGGGCGCACCGCGGCGGAGGCCTTCATGGCCATGTACCGCGCCGAGCGCGCCTGCCGGTTCCAGCTCGCCTTCCAGCAGGCGGGCGCAGCACTCTCGCCGATCCCGGCGGACATCCAGGAGAGCACCGCGGCGCGCGGGCGCAAGGCGTTCTGGGGCGGCGGGGCGCTCGATCCGAACCGGCTGGAATGGCCGGCGCTGCTGCGCCGGCTCGCCCGTATCGACCCGTCCTACAAGACCTAGGCGGCGCGACCGCCTGGGACCGCCGGACTCTGCCCGCAGCGGCCGGCGCGGTGCGCTGGTCGCCGCGGAGAGGGGAAGGGAGGAACGACCGATGAGATCGACACCGAGCCGTCGCGGGCTGCTCCTGCTGCCGCCAACGCTCTTGGCGGTGCCGGCCGTCGCAAGGGCGCAGGCGAGCTACCCGGACCGGCCGATCCGCCTGATCGTGCCCTTCCCGCCCGGCGGGCCCGTGGACGCCGGCGCGCGCATCCTCGCCGGGGCGCTGCCCGACCACCTGCGCCAGGCGGTCGTGGTGGAGAACCGCTCCGGCGCCGGCGGCGTGCTCGGCATGGACGCGGTCGCGAAGGCGGCGCCGGACGGGTACACGCTCGGCTATGGCAGCCTCGGCCCGGTCGGTGTCGGTGCGAGCCTGCTGGCGAACCCACCCTACGACTCGCGCAAGGATTTCGCACCGGTGAGCATCGTGGGCAGCGTGCCCTCGATGATCGTCGTGCGGCCGGGCCTCGGCGCCGGGACGCTTCAGGACCTGCTCCGGCTCGCGCGCGAGCGGCCGGGGCGGGTCACCTACGCCTCCGCCGGCATCGGCAGCACGCCGCAACTCGCCTTCGAGCTGCTGAAGCTCCGCACCGGGGTGGACATCACGCATGTCGCCTATCGCGGCGCCGCGCCCGCGATCACGGCGCTGATCGCCGGGGAGGTGGACTGTACCTCGCTCGACGTGATGGTGCTGCTGCCGCAGGTGCGGGAGGGGCGGCTGCGCGCGCTCGCCGTCGCCTCGCGTACGCGCAGCCCTGCAGTCCCGGAGGTGCCGACGACCGCCGAGGCAGGCCTGCCCGACGTCGTGGTGGAGAACTGGTACGCCGTGCTGGCGCCGGCCGGCACGCCCCGGGATCGGGTCGAGCGGCTCCACGCGGCGGTGGCGGCCGCCGTGGCACGGCCGGAGACGGCACGCCGCTTCACGGAGCAGGGGACGCGCGTCATCGCAAACCAGCCGGAGGAGGCCACCGCCTTCATCCGGGCCGAGGTCGCGCGCTGGGCCGAGGTCGTCCGCGCGGCCAACATCCGCGCGGATTGACGGGCGGGCGGCTGACCGGCCGACCGACCGACAGGACCGCGCGGCCAGGGAGGAGAACCCATGAGTCGCACTCTCAATTCGATCACCGTCCGGCCGCTCGCCGGGGCATTGGGGGCGGAGATCAACGGGATCGAGCTGTCCCCCTCGCTGCCGGACGCGGTCATCGCCGAGATCCGCTGGATCTGGCTCGAGCACTCCGTCGTCTTCTTCCGCGGGCAAAGCCTGACGGCGCCGGAACTGGCCGCCTTCGCCCGCCGCTTCGGCGAGGTCGTGCACTACCCCTTCCTCAAGGGCCTGCCCGAGGCGCCCGAAGTCATCCCCGTGGTGAAGCTGGAGCACGAACGGGTCAATTTCGGCGGCCTCTGGCACACCGACACGGCCTATCTCGAGGTCCCGCCGATGGCGACGATGCTGATCGCGCGGGAGGTGCCCCCCTACGGCGGCGACACGCTCTTCGCCAGCGGCTACGCCGCCTACGACGCGCTCTCGGACGGCATGAAGCGGCTGCTGCAACCGCTGCGCGCCGTGAACAGCTCCTCCAGGGCGGAGCGCACGCGCACGCGCGAGGATCGCGCGCCGGGGGAGGAGCGCAAGGTGCTCGAGGCCGTGCATCCGGTCGTGCGCACCCATCCCGAGACCGGCCGCAAGGCGCTCTACGTCAATTTCGGCCACACCCTCCGCTTCGTGGACATGACGGAGGCGGAGAGCGCGCCGCTGCTCGAATACCTGTTCCAGCACCAGGTGCGGCCGGAATTCACCTGCCGCTTCCGCTGGGAGCCGGGCTCGGTCGCCTTCTGGGACAACCGGTGCGCGTTGCACAACCCGATCAACGACTATCACGGCTTCCGCCGCATCTTGCACCGCGTGACGCTGGCAGGGGACCGCCCGCGATGAGCCGCATCCCGACGCTCCGCCGCCGGTCGCTGCTCGGCGCCGCCAGCGCGGCGCCGGCCGTGGCGCGCGCGCAGCCCGCCGCGCCCGCCTGGGCGCCGACCAGGCCGGTGAGCCTGGTCGTGCCGTTCTCCCCGGGCGGCACCACGGATGTGATGGCGCGGCTGATCGCGGTGCCGATGGGGCGGCATCTCGGCCAGCCGGTGGTGGTGGAGAACGTCACCGGCGCGGGCGGCAACATCGGGGCGGCGCGCGTCGCGCGGGCCGAGCCGGACGGCCACACCGCGCTGCTCGCCCATATCGGCGTGCTGAGCGTCAATCAGCACCTCTACCGCAACATGCCCTTCGACGCCGCGCGGGACTTCACGCCGGTCGGCCTGCTCTGCACCAACCCGATGCTGCTGCTGGTCTCCGCCCGCGTCGGGATTGCCGATCTGGAGGCGCTCAGGGCGCGGGCGCGGCGCGGCGAATTGCGGATCGCGACGGCGGGCAACGGCTCCACCATGCATCTCGCGGCGCTCCAGTTCCTGCGCGCGGTGGACGGGCGGGCCGACCTCGTTCCCTACCGCGGCGGCGGCCCGGCGGTGAACGACATGCTCGCCGGCACGATCGACATGCTGCTGGAACAGGCGCTGGGCGGCACGCCGCATGTCCTGGCCGGGGGCGCCAAGGCCTTCGCCGTGACCGGCCCGGCGCGGCTGTCGGCCCTGCCGAACGTCCCCACGGCCGAGGAGGCCGGGCTGGGCGGCCTCGACATCCAGATCTGGAACGCGCTGATGCTGCCGCGGGGTGCGCCGGCGCCCGTCGTCGCGGCGCATAACGCCGCGCTCGCCGCCGCGCTGGACGACCCGACGGTCCGGGCGCGTTTCGTCCAGTTCGCGGCCCGGATTCCCGGCGAAGGCGAGGAGCGCAGCCCGGAGTACCTGGCGCGCCTGATGGCGCGGGACGCCGAACGCTGGGGTGAATTGCTGCGGGCTGCGGG
>JADGHI010000063.1 GCA_019689515.1 Acetobacteraceae bacterium
GCGGTGAGCAGGATCTCGCCCATCTGCACCTGGCCGGTCTGCACGCCGCGCTTGATCTCCGGCATGCGCAGCAGGCTGGCGCCGCTGTGTACCTGCACGGTGAGCCGGCCGTTGGTGGCGCGCTCGATCTCGGCAGCGAATTCGCGGTTGTTCCGGGTGTGGAAATTGCCGTCCGGATAGGGGGTGGCCATCTGCCAGCGCGTCTGCGCCGCCGCCCTGCGCGGCGGGAGGGCCAGGGCAGCGGCGCCGGCCAGCGCGCCACCGCCGGCGGACAGGATGTCGCGGCGTCGGATCGTCATATCGTCTCCCCCGGAGGCATGCCTCTCGTTGCGGCGAGGATTGCCCGCGGGGCGGCAGCGCGCAAGCCGCCTCTTCGGCCGGGCCGGCCCCGGGCCGCCCCGGCCGGGCCTGGGCCTCACCCGGCCTGGGCGACGTAGCTGCGCAGCTCCTCCGCCTCGTGCTCGATCTCGACGATCCGGTGCTTCACCAGGTCGCCGATCGAGACCAGCCCGGCGAGGCTCCCGTCCTCCGCCAGCACCGGGAGGTGGCGCACGCGGCGGTCGGTCATCATGCCCAGCGCCTCGACGACGGAGGTGCGCGGCGTGACGGTGTGCAGCACGCGCGTCATCAGCCGCGCCGCGTCCATGCCGAGCAACGCCTCGCCGCCTTCCGCCGCGAGCGCGCGGATGAAGTCGCGTTCGCTGACGATGCCGCGCACCGCGCCGGTTGCGTCGCGCACCAGCACCGCGCCGATCCGGTGCTGCGCGAGGACGGCGGCGACGGCGAGGGCTCCCTCGTGCGGCGCGACCGAGATCACCTGGGTGCCCTTTCGCCGGAGAATTTCCGCAATGGTCATGGCGGCGCGCTCCCCTTCTTCATCGGGGGCGGTCAGCCCGGACGCGCCGCACCGCAGCAGGAGGAGGCGGTCCGGGTCGGCCGTCCTCTTTGCCAAGCGAGCAGCCTGCCAGCCAAACGCGGCGCAGTGCAAGCGAACCGTGCGTGCGTCCCGCTCCGCCGCCCCCGTCCGCCGACGCTCACTCCGCCGCGTGGGCGGGAACGGGGGCGCCGCCGGTCAGCTGCGTGCGCACCAGCTCGGCGAAACGACCGCCCGCCGCGACGAGTTCCTCGTAGCTGCCCCGCTCGACAATCTTGCCGCCCTCGAAGACCAGGATCTCGTCGGCCTCACGCACGGTGGACAGGCGGTGGGCGATGATGAAGGTGGTGCGCCCCTTCATGAGCGCCCGGAGCGCCCGTTGGACCCGCGCCTCTGTCGCCGCGTCGAGCGCGCTCGTCGCCTCGTCGAGGATCAGCACCGGCGGGTCCTTCAGCAGGGCGCGCGCGATGGCGAGGCGCTGGCGCTGGCCGCCGGAGAGCGTCGCGCCGCGCTCGCCGATCATGGTGTCGTAGCCCTGGGGCTGGCGCATGATGAAGTCGTGCGCCTCCGCCATGCGGCAGGCGTGCTCGATCTCCTCCTGCGTCGCCTCGGGGCGGCCGACCAGCAGGTTGTCGCGGATCGTCCGGTTGAACAGCATGCTCTCCTGGAACACCACGCCGATGTTACGGCGGAGCGATTCCAGCGTGATGTCGCGCAGGTCGTGCCCGTCCAGCGTCACCCGCCCCTCCTGCGGGTCCCACATGCGCTGGAGCAGCGCCATGGCGGTGGACTTGCCGGCCCCGGTCTGGCCGACCAGCGCCACGGTGCGGCCCGGCGGCACCTCGAAGCTGACGTCGTCCAGGATGCGCGGGCCGCCGGGATAGGCGAAGACCACCCGCTCGAAGGTGACCGCGCCCTGCGCCCGCGGCAGGTCGATGGCGTCCGGCTTCTCCGGCACGGTGCTGCGCGTGTCGAGCACCTGGAACAGCTCCTGCAGCGCGGGGACCTGCAGCACCAGGCGGGAGACGAAGCTGACCGCCCCCTCCAGCTTGCCGATCAGCAGGGTGGCGAAGCCCATGAAGCTGACGATCTCGCCCACGCTCGTCAGGCCGCGCATGTAGAGCACGGTGCCGAGGACGAAGATCGCGATGACGGTGAGGGTGCTGGCCGCCCGCGTCAGCACCGAGACCAGCGCCCACCAGGTCAGCACGGGGTACTGGTGCGTCAGCACCTGCCGCACGATGTCCCCGAAGAGGCGGGTCTCGGCGGCGAGCCGGGTGAAGGACTGCACCACGACGACATTGGCGAGGGCGTCCTGGGCGCTCCCCGCGAGCCGGGTATGCAGGGATTCGACCCGGCCCTGCGCCGCCTCGGTCCGGTTGACGACGAAGGCGGTCACCACGCCGAACAGGACGACCAGCGCGATCAGCAGCAGGCCGAGCCGCCAGTTCAGCGCCAGCGTCATCGGCAGCAGCACGAAGATGGCGATCAGGGTGTTGAGGTTGTCGCGGAAGAAGGACAGCCAGAGCCAGAACAGGTTGTCGGTCCCGACCAGCATCACCTTGATCAGCCGCCCCGTCTGGGTGTGGCCGTGGAAGGAGAGCGGCAGCGAGAGCACGTGCTCGAAGGTGCGCGCCATCACGGAGAGGCGGTTGCGGTGCGCCATCCGGTCCGAGAGCAGCGCGACGGCCACGTTGGCGCCGATGCCCGAGAGCCCGACCGCGGTCCAGAGCGCGAGCAGCCGGAGCGACTCGCCCCAGACCAGCGCCGGCTCGAGCCGGTCGGCGCGGGAGAGCACGTCCACCACCCGGCCGAACAGCACGGGCTCGAGGAATTGCAGCCCGGCCATGGCGAGCGAGGCGAAGGTCAGCGCGACCGCCACCCACCGATCGGGCCCGAGCAGCCCGAGAACCCTGCCATAGATCTTGAAGAACCCCATGCGCCGCCCGCTCGTCCGGCCGCCCGCTTCCGGCCCGCCGGCGACGATCCGCCGTGCGCGGGCCTTCTCCGACTGGCCCATCCTTGCCGCGCCGCCGCCGCCAACGCACCGCCGGGGGGCAAAACCACGCGAGAGCCGGCGTCCCCAAGCGCCGGCGCCACTGCACCATCGGGCGAGCGCGGCCCGAGTTCCCGGCTGCCGCGCAACGTTCCCCGGTCGAGCGGGCCCGTCCAGCCGGGGGCAAGCCCGTAGCCCCTTCCCCGCCCGGTTCCCGGGAGGTTGACCACGCCGGCAAAATCAGGTCAGGAACGAATCAGAGGAGGAGCGTCACCATGTCATTCAGCCGCCGCACCCTGCTGCACGGCGCCGCCGCTGCGGCCACGCTGCCCGTCGTCCGCACCGCCGGGGCGCAGTCCACCGCCTGGCCAAACCGGACCATCCGCCTGGTCGTCGGCTTCACGCCCGCGGGCACCACCGACATCGCCGCCCGTATCATCGCCCCGCCGCTCGGCCAGCGGCTCGGCCAGCAGGTGGTCATCGAGAACCGCCCCGGCGCGGGCGGCAACCTCGGCGCCGAAATCGTGGCGAAGGCCGATCCCGACGGCCACACCCTGCTGATGCAGACCATCAGCTCGGGGGCGATCAATTATGCGCTCTACAAGCAGCGCATGCCCTACAAGCCGGAGGACCTCGCCGCCATCGGCCTGGTGGTGAAGGTGCCGAACGTCATCTTCGTGCACCCCTCGCTGCCGGTCCGGACGCTGCGCGAGCTGGTCGCCTACGCCAAGCAGCGCCCGGGCCAGCTCAACATCGGCAGTTCCGGCAGCGGCACGAGCCTGCACATGACGGGCGAGCTGCTGAAGCTCGAGGCCGGGATCGACCTGACCCATGTGCCCTTCCGCGGCGCCGGGCCGATGCTGGTCGAGGCGGTCGCCGGGCGCATCCACGTCGCGGTGGACAACCTGCCTTCGGCGATCGGCCACATCCGCGAGGGGCGGTTGCGCGCCCTCGCCGTGACCACCGCGTCTCGCTCGCCGGCGCTTCCGGACTGCCCGACCACGGCCGAGGAGGGGCTGCCCCGCGTCGAGGCCACCGCCTGGTTCGGCCTCCAGGCCCCCGCGCGCACGCCGCGGCCGATCATCGAGCGGCTCGGGCGCGAGATCGACGCCATCATCAAGGAGCCGGAGACGCGCGCGAAGCTCGCCGATCTCGGCGGCATGGCGCCGGGGCTGACGCCGGACGGCGGCACCACGCCCGAGGCGTTCGAGGCATTCATCCGCTCCGAGATCGCGAAGTGGGCGCAGGTGGTCGAGCGCTCCGGCGCGACGATCGACTGAGCCTCCGGCCGAGCGGCCCGACGCGCCGCGCAGCGCGTCTGGCCGCATGATCACGTGATGGATTAGCGTTCTCCGGAGGGCGGCGCATCAATGCCGCCCCAGGGGGAAATGCCGGAATGCATCCAGATCGCCGTGCCGTCCTGCTCGGCAGCTTCGCCTTCGCCGCCACCGCGTCGCCCAGCGTCACCGCTCGTGCGCAATCCGTCGCGACCGACTACCCATCGCGCCCGATTCGCATGCTGGTCGGCTTCCCACCCGGCGGCACCACCGACATCATCGCGCGCCTCTACTCCGAGCGGCTGGCGGCCCAGCTCGGCCAGCCGGTCGCGGTGGAGAACCGCCCGGGCGCGACCGGCAACGTCGCCGGCGAGGCAACCGCGCGCGCCGCACCGGACGGCTACACCCTGATCACCACCGCGATCGGGCCGGCGGCGATCAACTACGCACTGTTCGGGTCGCGCATGCCCTACAGGCCGGAGGATCTCGCCGCCGTCGGGCTGCTGACGCGCGTGACGAACGTGATCTTCGTGCACCCCTCGCAGCCCGTGCGCAGCATCGCTGAGCTGATCGCGCTGGCGAAGGCGCGGCCCGGCCAGCTCAACTACGGGAGCACCGGCAGCGGCGGCTCGCACCACATGACGATGGAGTATCTGAAGCTGAAGGCCGGCATTCAGATCACCCACGTCCCGTTCCGCGGCGCCTCCCCGATGCTGATCGAGGTGATGTCCGGGCGCATCGAGGTCGGCTGCGACAACATGCCCTCCTGCATCGGCCATATCCGCGACGGGCGGCTGCGCGCCCTCGCGGTGACCAGCCGTGTGCGCTCGCCGGTCCTGCCTGATGTGCCAACCCTGGCCGAGGCTGGCGTTCCGGATGTCGAGGCGACCAGTTGGTTCGGCATGCAGGCCCCGGCGCGCACGCCGCGCTCGATCATCGAGAAGCTGGGCGCCGAGATCGACGCAATCAGCAAGGAGCCGTCGGTCCGCGCCCGGCTCGCGGAACTCGGCGCCGACCCGCCCGGCCTGACGCCGGACGGCGGCACCACGCCGGACGCCTTCGAGGCGTTCATCCGCTCCGAGATCACGAAGTGGGCGGAGGTGGTACGGGTCTCCGGCGCGCGGGTCGATTAGGCGGCCCCGTCGCGAGGCCGGCGGCCGCACACAGCCGCTGGCCCCGCGACCCGGGCTGCGGCTAGGCTTGTCAGGGGAGCGGCGCGCCCGATGCGCCGCCCAGGGAGGAAAACCGGTATGAATCTCGATCGCCGCGCTACCCTGCTCGGCAGTTTCGCCGTCACCGCCGTCACGTCGGCTGGAATCACCGCCGCCCACGCGCAATCGGCATCTGCGGGCGACTATCCGTCGCGCCCGATTCGCATGCTGGTCGGCTTCCCGCCCGCCGGCACCACCGACATCGCCGGGCGCATCTATGCCGAGCGCATGTCCGCCCTGCTCGGCCAGCCGGTCACTGTGGAGAACCGCCCGGGGGCGACCGGCAACATCGCCGGCGAGGCGGTCGCGCGCGCCGCGCCGGACGGCTACACGCTGCTCGACAACGCCATCTCTCCGGCGGCGATCAACTACGCGCTGTTCGGGTCGCGCATGCCCTACAAGCCGGAGGACCTCGCGGCCGTCGGGCTGTTCTGCCGGGTCCCGAACGTCGTCTTCGTCCATCCCTCGGTGCCGGCGCGCAGCATCGCCGAGCTGATCGCGCTGGCGAAGGCGCGGCCGGGCCAGCTCAACTACGGCAGCGCCGGCAGCGGCGGGTCGCCGCACATGACGATGGAGTACTTCAAGCTCAAGTCCGGTATCCAGATCACCCATGTGCCCTTCCGCGGCGCCGGACCGATGCTGATCGAGGCGGTGGCGGGGCGCGTCGAGGTCGGTTGCGACAACATGCCCTCCTGCATCGGCCACATCCGCGACGGGCGGCTCCGCGCGCTCGCGGTGACCAGCCATGTGCGCTCGCCGGCCCTGCCGGACGTGCCGACCCTGGCCGAGGCGGGCGTTCCGGGCTTCGAAGCGACCGCCTGGTTCGGCCTCCAGGCCCCGGCGCGCACGCCGCGTCCGATCATCGAAAAGCTGGGCGCGGTGGTGGACGCGGTGAGCAAGGAGCCGGCGATCCGCGCCCGACTGGCGGAACTCGGCGCCGACCCACCGAACCTGACGCCGGACGGCGGCACCACGCCCGACGCCTTCGAGGCGTTCATCCGCTCCGAGATCATCAAATGGGCGGAGGTGGTGCGGGTCTCCGGCGCGCAGATCGACTGAGCGCAGCGGCCGTGGCTGGCCGGGCGGGGGCATCGGTCCCCGCCCCGCGCGAGGCGGCGCGCCGAGAGGCCGCCCACGCCGACAATCGGCACGCGGGTATCCGGCTTCGACCCGGTGCTGCGCGGCGACAGGGCGACCGGGACGCCGCTCGTCCTCGACCGGGGCGCAGGCCGTCAGGGCCGCGCCGCGAGCTCCGCGAGGAAGGCGAGCACCGGGGCGAGCCCGCCGCGCTCCAGCACCTCCGAGTGCCGCCCCCCGGGCAGGCGCACGAAGCGCTTCGGCTCGGCCGCCGCGTTGAACAGGCGCTCGCCGAATGCGATCGGCACCACCGTGTCGCGGTCGCCGTGCAGGATCAGCACGGGCGCGCCGATCCCGCCGATGCGGGAGACGGAGTCGAAGCGGTCGCGCATCAGGAGACCGACCGGGACGAACCAGTACACGGCGCGCGCGACATCAACGGCGGAGGAAAAGGGCGTCTCAAGCACGACCCCGGCGACCCGACGCTCTGCGGAGAGGCGCACCGCGACGCCCGTGCCGAGCGACTCGCCGTAGATCACCACCGGCGCCTCCGGGCTTTGGGCGGTGACGAAGGCAAGGGCGGCGCGGGCATCACGCGCGAGGCCCTCCTCGGTGGGCGAGCCGGTCGAGCCCGCATAGCCGCGGTAGCTGAGGATCAGCAGGCCGCGCCCATCCGCGGTGAGCGCCGCGATCCGCTCGCTCCGGTGCCGCAGCGTGCCGCCATTGCCGTGGAAATAGAGCAGCACGGCGCGCCCCGGTGCCGGCGCGCGCCACCAGGCGGCAAGGCGTTCGCCATCCTCGGCGAGGAGACGAACCGCCTCGAAGCCGGGCGGCGGGTCGCCGGGCGTCGCATCCGGACCGCCCGCCCAGGCGCCGGGATAGAGGAGCTGCCGCTGCACGAGGAACAGCAGCCCGACCAGCGCCACATAGACGACCAGCACCGTGAGGAACAGGCCGAGCAGCATCCTGGCCGGGCGCCGTGTCCTTGCCGCCGCCACCTTGCCCGCGCGCGGCGCGTGCTCAGTTCCGCTTTGCCGGACGCACCTGCGGCAGCTTGATGAACCCCCACGGGCTCGGCATCTCACCCACCGGCACCTCGATGAGGGTCGGGCCGTCGGTGGTGGCGAAGCCGCGCTCGATGGCGGCGCGCAGCTCCTCCGGCGTGCGGGCGCGCAGGCCTTGGGCGCCGAAGCTCTCGGCCAGGCGCACGAAATCCGGGTTGGTGAGCTCGCTCGCGATCAGCCGGTTGCCGAAATTGTGCTTCTGCATGGCCCGCACGTTGCCGTAGGCGCGGTCGTTGAACACCACGGCAACGACAGGGATCCGATGGTGGACCGCGGTCGCCAGCTCCTGCACGTTGAACATGAAGCCGCCATCGCCGTTCACCGAGAGCACCGGCGCCGAATCGCCGAGCGCCACCTTGGCCCCGAGCGCCGTGGCGAAGCCCCAGCCCAGCGTGCCCTGCAGCCCGCTCGCGAGGAACGTGCGCGGGCGATAGACCGGCAGCGTGATGCGCGCGACGTAGCTGACCTGCGTGAGCTCGTCCACAAACACGCCGTTCTCGGGCAAGGCCTCGCGGATCGCGCGGACATAGGCAAGCTGGGGCGCAAGGCGGTCGGCGAGGCGACCCATCACCTCAGCCTTCACCTGCGCGACATGCTCGGCCCGGCCAGGGCGCGCCCGGTTGTGCCGCCCGATGCGGTCGGCGAGCGCGGCGAGGATCGGCGCGGCATCGCCGTGCAGCCCGACCGTCGGCAGGCCGTGGCGCGTCATCTCCTCCGCGTCGATGTCCACGCGGATGATCTTGAGGTCGGAATCCACCCCCCAGCTCATGAGCGGATTCTGCGCGCGCGTGCCCACCATCAGCACCACATCCGCCTCGGCCCAGAAGCGATGGCCGACCGGCAGGGTGCAGTCGAGCGGATGGCGCGAATCCATCACGCCGCGGCCCATGCGGAAGGCCATGACCGGCGCGGTCAGCGCCTCGGCGATCGTCCGCACCGCCTCGCGCGCGCCATGCGCGCCGCCGCCGACGAGGATCAGCGGACGCTCGGCCTTGCCGAGCAGCTTCGCCGCCTCCTCCACCGCATCCTCGTCCACCGGCGGCGGGGCGATCGGCTCGGCGGCATGCTGCGGCGCAATGGCGGCAGTGCGCTGCCAGATGTCCATCGGCACTTCGAGCCCCGCGGGGCGCGGGCGGCCGGAGCGCATCTGGCGGAACGCCTCGGCGACCAGGGCCGGCACCTCGCCCGGCGCGCGGACGAGCGAGGACCATTTCGTGACGGTGCGCAGGATCTCGGACTGGCCGACGATCTCATGCAGTGCCCCGGTGTTGCGCCCGATCTCGTGCAGCGGCACCTGGCCGAGGATCGCCAGCACCGGCGCGTTGCCCGAATAGGCGGTGGCGAGCGCCGAGGCGGCATTGAGGAAGCCCGGCCCTGGCACGACGCACATCGCCTGCGGCTGCCCCGTCGCCATCGCGGCGCCGAGCGCCATGTAGCCCGTCGCCTGCTCGTGGCGCGTGTGCACGACGCGCAGCCGGTCCTGGGCATGGAACAGCGCGTCGAAGAACGGGTCGTTCTGCACTCCCGGCAGGGCGTAGAGCGTGCCGATGCCGTTGGCGATCAGGCCCTCGACCAGGGCCTCCGCCGTGTTCATGCGCTTCGTTGCCGCCACGCGGCTACCTCCTTGTCCTGTATGCCGCCGCCCCGCCGTGCCTGGAGATCAGACGCCGCCGGGCGCGGCGGCGGTCAACCCGCCATCCACGACGAGCTCGGTGCCCGTGATGTACTTCGCCTCGTCGCTCACGAGGAACAGCACCGCGTGCGCCACGTCCCAGCCCGTTCCCATGTGGCCCATCGGCACCTTGGAATGGCGCTGGGCGATCAGCGCCTCCGCGTCCTTGGCGCCGAGCTGGCGCACGAGCCGGTGCTCGACCAGCGGCGTGTGCATCAGGCCCGGCACCACGGTGTTGCAGCGGATGCCCTTCTTCGCATAGGCCAGCGCCACCGACTTGGTGAAGCCGAACAGCCCCGCCTTCGAGGCACTGTAGCCGACATGCGAGCGGTCGCTGCTCGTGCGCAGCCCGGCGACCGAGGCGATGTTGACGATCGCGCCGGACCCTTGCGCCTCCATGACCGGCAGCACGTGCTTGCAGCCGAGGAAGGCGGTCTTGAGGTTGAAGTCGATCTGCCGGTCCCAGACCTCCTCCGGCATGGTGACCGGGGTGCCGGGATGCGAGCCGCCGACATTGTTCACCAGGATGTCGATGCGGCCGAAGCGCCGCATGCAGGCCTCGACGGCGGCCTTCACCTGCCCGGAGTCGAGCATGTCGCAGACATGCGTGGCGCAGATCCCGCCCTCCGCCTCGATGATGCTTCGCGTCTCCTCCGCCGCCGCTTCGACGATGTCGAGCGCGAAGACCGAGGCGCCCTGGCGCGCCAATACCACGGCCGTCGCCTTGCCGTTCCCCCAACCCGGACCGACCGAGCCGGCCCCGGTCACGATCGCCACCTTGCCCGCCAGGTTGAGCATGTCGCTTCCCCCACCACTTTTCCGGCGGCACGTTAGGGCGGCGGCAGCCGACGGTAAACTCGGCCGACCGTGGCGACTTTGCATGGATCGCTGCGCCGGGCATCCTCACGCAGTGGGCAGGGAGGACGATGCGATGCCGATCGGACGCAGGCGCCTGGTCGCGGGCGCATTCCTGGCCTCGGCTGGCCTGCCCGCAGTCACGCCTGCCGCCGCGCAGGGCCAGGCCGTCCGCCTCGTGCTCCCCTTCCCGCCCGGAAACCAGGTGGACATCGTCGCGCGCCGGCTCGCCGACTCGCTACGGCAGGCCTGGGGCGCGCCCGTGATCGTCGAGAACCGGCCGGGTGCCGCTGGCGCGCTCGCCCTGAGTCATGTCGCGCGCGCCGCGCCGGATGGGCTGACACTCCTTGCCTCCTCGCTCTCGCCGCTCGTCGTGACCCCGGCGGTGAACCGTAGCCTGCCCTACGACCCGAAGCGCGACTTTGCACCGATCGCACTGCTCGGCTTCAACGACGTCGTGCTGGTCGGCGGACCGCGGCTTCCGGCGAATTCCCTGGCGGATCTCGCCGCCTGGATGCGGACTCGCGCCGAGCCGCTGCCCTATGCCTCGATCGGGATCGGCACGCTGGGCCACCTGGCCATGGAGCTGGTCGGCACCCGCGCGGGGCTCCGCCTGCAGCACGTGCCCTACAATGGCAGCGCCCAGGCCTATACGGACCTGTTCCGCGGCGATGTCGCGCTGATGGCCGATGGCATGCCGCAGGCGATGGCGCAGGTGCGCGCGGGCCGATTGAAGGCGCTCGCAGTGTTCGCCACGCGGCGCTCCACCTTTGCGCCGGACTTGCCCACGCTGGGCGAATCCGGCCTGCCGGGCCTGGATGGGATCGAGGTGACCGGCTGGTCGGGCCTGCTCGCGCCCGCCGGCACGCCGCCGGCGCTGGTCGCGCGCCTGAGCGCCGACGTGCAGGACGCGATGGCAGAGCCCGCGATGCAGAGCTATCTGCACGCGCAGGGTTTGCAGAGCTATCCGCGGCACCGACCAGAGGACGTCACACGGTTCATGGCGGCGGAACTCGCGAAGTGGCGCGACGTCGCGCGCGCCGCCGGGGTGACGGTCGGGCCGTAGAGCGCCCGCAGGGAGCAATCCGCCCGATCCTCCGGCGCGCAGATGCCAACCGGTATCAGGCTGATGCGCTGGATCGCCGCCTCCGCCCATGAAGCGCCGTCCTGAACTGGATCCGCCAAGCCGCCGGACCCGCATGGCGGCACCAGGCCCGATTTCGGCCGGGGGCTTCGGGTTGGCGCTCGGGCGTGTCATAGGGGCCATGGCGCGCCTCTCCGGCCGGGCAGGTGCAGGCCATACACATGGACAGAGTTCGGACAGGAACGGGATCGGATGACAGACGGCGGCTGCGGCACCTTCCAGCGGCGCGTGACCTCGATCGAGGCGGTCGAGGCTGGGCTCGGCGCCACCGGCTACATCGCGAGCCGGCCGATCGCGACCGCGATCTACCTCGCGCATCGGCTGGAGAAGCCGGTGCTGGTCGAGGGCCCGGCCGGCGTCGGCAAGACGGAACTCGCCAAGGCCGTGGCGAGCTGGCTCGGCCTGCCGCTGGTGCGCATGCAGTGCTACGAAGGGCTCGACGAGTCCAAGGCGCTGTACGAGTGGAAATACGGCAAGCAGCTCCTCTACACCCAGATCCTGAAGGACAAGCTCGCCCCGGTGCTCGGCGAGGCGACCAGTCTGGAGCAGGCGATCGAGCGCCTGCACGGCGTCGGCGACGTGTTCTTCTCGCGCCACTTCCTGGAGCCCCGCCCGCTGCTGCGCGCGCTCGAGGAGCCGGCCGGCTCGGTGCTGCTGATCGATGAAGTGGACAAGTCCGACCAGGAGTTCGAGGCGTTCCTTCTGGAACTGCTCTCCGATTACCAGGTCACGATCCCGGAGATCGGGACCGTGCGCGCGGCGGTGCCGCCGCTCGTGCTGCTCACCTCCAACTCGATGCGCGACCTCGGCGACGCGCTGAAGCGCCGCTGCCTGCACCTGCACATCGGCTTCCCCGACCCGAAGCTGGAGGCGCGCATCGTCGAGAGCCGCGTGCCGGAAGCGGCGGCGAGCCTCAGGCGGCAGATCGTCGGCTTCGTGCAAGGGCTGCGCAAGCTGGACCTCAAGAAGCTGCCCTCGGTCAGCGAGACGATCGACTGGGCTCGGGTCCTGGTCCTGCTGCACGCGCGGGAGCTGAATGCCGACCTGGTGCGCGAGACGCTGAACGTGCTGCTGAAATTCGAGAGCGACATCAAGGCGGCCGACAGCCAGATCGCCCCGCTGGTGTTCCAGCTCCGGCAGGAAACGGCCGGGGCCGCGGCGTGAACGCTCCCCTCCCCGCCCCGACGCTGCTCGACTTCTTCCGCGCCGCGCGCGAGGCGCTCGCGCTCCAGCCTGTT
>JADGHI010000064.1 GCA_019689515.1 Acetobacteraceae bacterium
GGCGGGAGGGCTGCCGGAGCGGACGCGTTCGGGCTAGGCCTCACGCCGGCCGGAGACCGGCGGCGTCGGTGATCCGCCGGAAGGCCTCGAAGTCCTCGGTGAAGAGGCGCCGGGCGTCCTAAGGCGTGCCGCCGAGCGGCCAGACCGTGGCATCGGCGAAGCGTGCGCGGACCTGCGGGTTGGTAAGTGCCTCGTTCGTCGCGGCATCGAGCTTCGCGACGATCGGCTCCGGCAGGCCGGCGGGGCCGATCAGCGCGAAGTTCACCGGTAGGACGCTGAAGCCGCCGATCGTCGGCACGTCGGGCGAGGTCGGCGCGCGTCGCGGATTGGTCACGCCGAGGAGCGCACGCGGCCCTCGCGCGCCGGCCTCTGCGCCGGGGGTAGCACCCCGACCACCACCGGGACGTGGCCGGCGATGGTGTTGGTGAGCGAGTCAGACCCGCCGCGGAACGGCACGTGGCTGAAATTGAGTTCGGTGCGGACCGCAGCAGCTCGGCCTGAGATGGTGGTGCGAGCGATGCCGGATGTGCCGACCTGCACCCCCTCCGGCTTGCTCCGCGCGCAGACGACGAGAGCGGCGACGCTCCGGATCGGCAGCGAAGCGTTCACGCTCAGCGCGTTCGCCGCGCCGGCGAGGGGGGCGATGTTAGGTGAAGTCGCGCAGCGGGTCGCAGGTGACGTTGCGGCTGAACAGCGAGATCAGGCCATGCGTCGAATTGTGCGTCACCTGCCGCGTGTAGCCATCGGGCCTCGATCGCGCGACGTGGGCGCTGCCGAGCACCCCGGCGACGCCGGGACGGCTGTCCGTGACGATCGGCTGGCTGTGCGTCTCACTCATCCGCTGGCCGCCCGCGCGGGCGACGAGGTCGGCCGAAGCGCCGGGCGGCCAGGCGATGACGATGGCGATGGGGCGCGAAGGGTAGGCCGCCTCCTGCGCCACCGCCTGCGCCGTGGCGAGGCCGCCGGGAGCAGCAGGAACAGGGCGATCTGCTGCTCTTGTATCGGCGTCTCCTCCTCGCGCGGGCGTCCTGGCCCGGGGGCGAGCCGGCGTCGAGCATCGCCTTGCGGCGCGCGCCGGGTTGCGGGAGGTTGCCGCGTCGGGGGAGGGAATGGCCGAGGTGGAGGAAGCGTTCGACCTCGTTGTGGTCGGTTCCGGCGCGGCGGGCTGCGGCGCGGCGCTGGCGGGCGCGGCGCTCGGGCTGCGCACCGTGCTGGTTGAGAAAGCGGCGCGGCTCGGCGGCGGGACGGCAGGCTCGCTCGGCGGGCTCTGGGTGCCGTGCAACCACCTGATGGCCGATGCGGGACTGCACGACGATCCTGCCGCCGCGCGGCGCTACATGGACTTCCTCGGCGGCGGCTATGCGCGGCCGGAGATGGTCGAGGCCTTCCTGCGCGCCGCGCCCGCGGCGCTGCGTGCCTTTGCGGAGGCCGGCGTATCCTTCCGACTGCTGCGCGGCCTTCCCGACCATTATTGGCCGACCGCCGATGGCGCGCTCGGCGACGGCCGCATGGTGGAGACGCAGCCGATCCGCCGCGCTGCGCTCAGTGCCTGGGGCGACCGGCTGGAGGAGGGGGTGCACAACGACCCCGGCGTGAGCTGGGGCGACGCCATCGCTTGGGGCGGCATCGGGGCGCGGCATTCCTGGCCGGCCGAAGAGCTCGAGGCGCGGCGGCGGGATGGCCTGCTCGCCGCCGGCGCGGGGCTGGTGGGGCAGTTCCTGGCGCGGCTGCTGGCGCTCGGCGTCCCGGTGCGCGCGGGATTCCGCGCCGAGCGGCTCGTCGTCGAGGGCGGGCGTGTGGTCGGCCTCCTCGGCGCGGCGCAGCAGGGCGGCGCGGCAACACTGCTGCGCGCACGCGCCGGCGTGGTGCTCGCCACCGGCGGCTATGAAGGCAATCCGGAACTCGTCTCCCGCTTCGAGGGCTATCCCGAGTGGATGAGCATCTTCCCGCGCTCGGTCGAGGGCGACGGGCTGGTCATGGGCAGCGAGATCGGCGCCGCGGTCTGGCGCGTTCCGAACAACCTGGCGATGCTCGTGGGCTACGCCATCCCGGCACCTGACGGCACGGGCGAGGTGTTCTTCAGCGCCGGGCTGCGCGGCCTCTCCTACCCGCACAGCATCGTGGTGAACGACGCCGGACGGCGGTTCTGCGACGAGAGCCAGTTCCAGCATGTCGTGGCGGCGCTGACGCGCTTCGACCTGAAGGCGCACCGCCACCCGAACCTGCCGGCCTTCATGCTGTGCGATGCACAATTCTTTCGCCGCTACCGCTTCGGCAACCGCCCGATCGGCGCGCCGGTGCCGGACAGCGTGGTGCGTGCGGACAGCCTCGCCGTGCTCGCCGCGCGCATCGGCGTGGACGCGGCGGCGCTGGAGGAGACGGTCGCGCGATTCAACGCCCACGCGATACACGGCGAGGACCCGGAATTCGGCCGCGGCGCCTCGGCCTTCGCGCGCTCGACGGCGGGGGACCCGCACGCGGCGCACCCCAATCTCGGGCCGTTGGTCGAGCCGCCCTTCCATGCGGTGCGCCTGAGGCTGGGCGGCATCTCGGCGGCCGGGCTGCTGACCGACGAGCACGCGCGGGTGCGGCATGTGCGCGGCCACCCGATCCCGGGCCTCTACGCCTGCGGCAACGCGGCGGCGCCGACCGATGCGGGCTCGGGCTACCAGGCAGGGGTGTCGCTGATGCGCGGACTCGCCTTCGGCTGGCTGGCGGCCCGGCACGCGGCAGGCGCCGCGTCATGAAGCGGCTGCTGCGTCGCTTCGCGGACCTGCCCTGGGGGCAGCTCCACTACTTCGAGGGCGGGGAAGGCGGGCCGGCGCCGCTCGTCATGCTGCACGGCGCGGGCGCGTCCGGACGGGGGCTGGCGCCGCTCGCCTCGGCGCTGGCGGCGACGCGGCGCGTGATCGTGCCGGACATGCCGGGCTGTGGCGACTCCGACCCGCTGCCGCAGGAGCGTCTGGAGATCGCGGATCTGGTCGCGACGCTTGCCGAATTCCTCGACGCACTTGGCCTCGCGCGCTGCGACCTGCACGGGACGCATCTCGGCGCGCGGGTCGCGGTGGAGGCGGCGTTGACCCTGCGGCCGACGGGCCGGATCCGCCGGGTCGTGCTGGACGGCGTGGGATTCTATGACGACGCCTTCCGCGCCGCGATGCTCGCGCATGTGGCTCCGGAATTCGTGCCGGACCTCGATGGCGCCTACCTGATGCGCGCCTGGCAGATGTGCCGCGACTACTTCCTGTTCTTCCCCTGGTTCGAGAAGGACGCCGCGCATCGCCGCGCCACCGGCCTGCCATCGCCGGACGCGATCCATGCCAAGCTCGTCGAGGTGCTGCGCAACGGCCGCACCTACCCGCGCGTCTACCACGCCGCGATCCGCTACCGGCTGGAGGACGCGCTGCCGCGCATGACGGTGCCAACCCTGCTCGCCACCGCGCGCACCGACAACGTGCTGCACAACCTGCCGCGCGCCGCCGCGCTGCTGCCAGGCGCGCCGGTCGCGGAGACGCCGGGCGCCGCCACGCCGGAAGACGCCGCGGCCACGGCCGCGATCTTCGCGCGCTTCCTCGACGCACCGGAGTGAGGAGAGAGCCATGCCGAACCGCCTGTCCCGCCGGACCACGCTGGCTGCCGCGCCTGCTGCGGCGCTGGCCCCGGTGCTTGCCCGCCCCGCGCTGGCGCAGGAGCGCTGGCCGAGCCGTGCGGTCCGCATCATCGTGCCCTTCGCACCAGGAGGCACGACCGACATCGTCGCGCGTCTCCTCGCCCAGAACCTCCAGGAACGGCTCGGCCAGCCGGTGGTGGCGGAGAACCGGCCCGGCGCGGGGGCGACGATCGGCGCGCAGCTCGTCGCCCAGGCGGCGCCGGACGGCTACACGCTGCTGATCTCCAACACCGCGTCGAACGGCATGTCGCCCACCATGTTCCGCAGCGCGCGCTATGACGGGGAGAAGGACTTCACGCACATCGCCATGCTGGCGCGAACCTCCTCCGCGCTGGTCGTCAACCCGCGCTTCGAGGCGCAGAGCGTGGCGGACCTGGTTCGCCTCGGCCGGTCGCGGCCCGGCGGCCTCGACTTCGCCTCCGCCGGCCTCGGCACCAGCACGCACATGCTCGCCTTGCGCATCGGCCAGGCGGCCGGTTTCCGCATGAACCCGATCAGCTACCGCGGCGCGGGCCCCGCGCTGACCGACGTGATCGCGGGCAATGTCGGCTTCATGGTGGACGGGCTGCCCTCCTCCATCTCGCACATCCGCGCCGGGGCGGTGAAGGCGATCGCCACGGCGGACGCGGAGCGCAACCGCCACCTGCCGGAGGTGCCGACCCTGATCGAGAGCGGCTTCCCGGGCATGGTCTCCTATTCCTGGTTCGGCCTCTCCGGCCCGAAGGGCCTGCCGGCGCCGATCGTCGAGACGCTGAGCCGCGAGACTCTCGCGATCCTCGCCATGCCCGCGATGCGCCAGCGTTGGGAGGAACTCACCGCGGAGGCGCCGGCAATGACACCGGAGCAGTACACCGCCTTCATCCGCGACGACATCGAGACCTGGGCGGACGTTATCCGCAAGGCCGGCGTATCCGTCGAGTAGCGCCGGAGCACCGGCGCCGTTCCGGCTTGCGGCCGAGCCGCCGCGCGCTAGGCTGCGGCGCGGGCGATCCCGCAGGACAGGCCGAAGCGCAGATGAGCATCCCGAACACGCCGCAACCCTGGCGTCTGGTCTATTTCGACTTCGTTCAGCACCCGGTGTTCCTCGAGATCCTGAACGCACGGCCGGAGGTGGAGGTGACGAAGCTCTCCTTCGCCGGCGATACCGCGGCGAATTTCGAGGTCCTGCGCCGCATGCACGCCTATCAGGCGACGTCGGTGAAGGACGACGTGCCACCGGCCTACATGGTGAACGCCGAGTTTCTCGCGCGCATGCCGAACCTGCTCGTCGTCTCCATGCACGGCGCGGGATACGACACCGTGGACGTCGCGGCCTGCACCGAGGCCGGCGTTCTGCTGGTGAACCAGTCCGGCGGCAATGCGGAAGGCGTGGCGGAGCACGCGCTGGCGATGATGCTCTCGCTGCTCAAGCGCATCCCGGAGAGCGACGCCTGGGTGCGCACCGGGCGGCCGCACAAGCGCGCGGATCTCATGGGGCGGGACCTGCTGGGCAAGACGGTCGGCATCGTCGGCCTCGGCAACATCGGCCGGCGCGTGGCGGAGCTGACACGCGGCCTGTTCCGCTGCCGGGTGCTGGCCTACGACCCCTATCTGGACGCCGCGACCTGCGCCGAGCGCGGGGCGGAGAAGGTGGAGTTCGCGACGCTGCTCGCAGAATCCGACGTCGTCACGGTCCACTGCCCGCGCACGGCGGAGACCGAGGGGATGTTCGGCGCCGCGGAGTTCGCGCGCATGAAGCGGGGCGCCGTCTTCGTCAACACCGCGCGTTTCGGCATCCATGACGAGGCGGCGCTGCACGAGGCGCTGGTCTCGAAGCACCTCGCGGGCGCGGGCCTCGACGTGTGGCAGCGCGAGCCGCCGCCGAAGGACCACCCGCTGCTCGCGCTGGACACGGTGATCGCCTCGCCGCATGTCGCCGGCGTCACCGAGGATTCGCGTGCGCGCGTCGCGCAGATCGCGGCCGAGCAGCTCCTCGGCATCTTCGCCGGAGAGCGGCCGCCGCGGCTCATCAACCCCGAGGTCTGGCCGCGCTACCTGGAGCGCCGCGCCGCCGTCCTCGCGAATCGGGACTGACGCATGATGGAATTCCGCCTCACCGAGGAGCAGCGCGCGCTGATCGAGCCCGTCCGCCGGCTCGCCCAGACCGCCTTCCGTGAGCGCGCGCTGCGCTGGATGGACGGCACCTTCCCCTGGGAGAACCTGCGCGACCTGGCGAAGCTTGGCGTGCTCGGCATGAGCGTGCCGGAGGAATATGGCGGCCTCGGCCTGTCGGTGTTCGAGAGCGCGCTGATCCTCGAGGAGATCGCCAAGGTCTGCTACCCGACCGCCATGGCTGTGCTCGGCGAGGCCGGCGTGCAGACGCGGGTGATCGCGAAATACGCGCCGGAATCCATCCGCTCGCGCATCCTGCCGGCGGTCTGCGCGGGCGAGTGCATCCTCTCGATCTGCATGACCGAGCCGCATGCCGGAACGGACGTCGCGAACTACCGCACCAACGCCGTGCGCCGTGGCGACCGCTGGGTGGTGAACGGCACCAAGACGCTGATCAGCCGCGCCGCCGAGGCCGGCATGTTCGTCGTCTTCACCCGCATCGAGGGCAGGCCGGGGCGCGAGGGCATCGGCTGCGTGCTGATCGAGCGCGGCACGCCGGGCCTCGAGGTGACCGGCACCTACCACACCATGGGGGGCGAGAACCTGCACGAGGTGCAGTTCAACGACTGCGCCGTGCCGGAGGAGAACCTGGTCATCCGCGAGGACGGCTTCCGCCGCCTGCTCTCCGCCTTCAACACCCAGCGCTGCCTCAACCCCGCGATCTCGCTCGGCCTCGCCGAGGGGGCCTTCGACGAGACGCTGCGCTACGTGCGCGAGCGGCCGATCTTCGGCCGGCCCATCGCCGACTTCCAGGGCGTGCGCTGGAAGCTCGCCGACATGTACAAGGACATCGAGGCGGCGCGCGGCCTGCTCTACCGGGCCTGCGCCACCGCGAACCCGTTCCCGGACCCGTTCCTCTCCGCCACCGCCAAGGTGTTCTGCAACGAGATGGCGATCCGCGTGACGAGCGAGGCGGTGCAGCTCCACGGCGGCTTCGGCTTCACCGACGAGTACCCGGTCTCGCGCCTCTACCGCGGCGCGCGCTACGGCTCGCTCGGCGGCGGAGCGTCGGAGACGCTGCGCGACCTGATCGGCAAGCGCCTCACCGGGCCTGACGGGCCCGGCGCGGACGGCATCCTGGGCTTCGGCTACTTCTAGGCCAGGGCCGCCGGCGGCATCGCCGGCGGCCAGTCCTCGTGGCCCGGCATGAAGTTGCGGTTGTTGACCGCCGGGTTGCGGTTGACGAGACGCCGGCCGAACATCGGGTGACGCATGCTGCGCACCTCGTGCTCGACAGCGAACAGCACCTTGCCGCTGTCGAGGTCCACGATGTCGGTGAAGCGGTACTGGTGCTCGTTGCTCTCCTCCGTGATCAGCCCGCGCTCCTGCAGCCGTGCGTGCGGGCCGGAGAAGTCGGCGAGCGTGATCTGGATGTGGTGGCCATCGAAGGGCGGCTGCGGCGCGTCGGTCTCGCGGAAGACCAGCCACTGGTCGGCGGCGACCGCAACGCGCGCGGCGGGCGCGCCGTCCTCCTCGGTGACCGAGCCGGGCATGCCGAGGATCTCGCGGTAGAAGCGCGCGATGCCGGGGGCGGCGCCCGGCGGCACGTCGAACTGCACATAGGGCATGCCGAGGGTGCGCCGGCCGAAGCGCGCCGGATCCGGTCCGTGACAGCGGATGCGGTTGCCCCAGGGGCAGGTGACATCGACGTATCCCTCGCCCTCGCGGAAGGAGAAGGCCGTGCCGTCGAGCCACTTGCGCGCGGTGGCGAGACGATCGAGCAGCGCCTTGAGGTCGGGAAGCAGCAGCCCGGTGCGGCCGCGCAGCACCTGCGGCTTGCCGCCCGGCAGGTGGAACTGGCTGCTCACGCCGACATTGACCCACATGTTGTCGATGCCGGTCATCAGGTAGGGATCGCGCGTCAGGCCGAGCCCGCTGATGTAGAAGGCCGTGGCCTTGAGCTGGTCGGGGATGGTCACGTTCACATGGCCGAGCTCGACGCTGTTGCCGAGGTCGGCGGTGCGGCGGTCGTAGCGGTTGGCGCCGCCGGTTTCGCGCATGCGGGTACCGCTCATCGTTGTGTTCCTCCCTTTGCACCGCCGCGGCGTGGCGCCCGGGGAGCGGGCGGGGCGGCAGGGTGCATGGAGCTTCGCAAGCCCCCCGGCGCGGCGCAACGGGCCTGGTGAGCGACCCGGCTTGCAGGGGGCGGCCGGAGGCTCTTAGGCTGCGCTCCTGCAAGGCGGCCACCGAGTGGAGATGGCCGTCCCACGGTATAGGGAGCACGGTCCATGAAGTTCATGTGGTTCCACCTCATGCCCTACACCGAGTTGCCGGACGACTTCCGGGAGAAGCATCCCTCGGTCTGGGTGGACATCCACAGCTCGCTCTTCGACCCGAAGCGCGCGCACCACATGTACAACGACTTCATGGACGAGCTGGAATACGCGGCGGAGTGCGGCTTCGACGCGATCTGCGTCAACGAGCACCACTCCAACGGCTACGGGCTGATGCCCTCGCCGAACCTGATCGCCACCTCGCTCGCCCGGCGCACGCGGGAGACGCCGATCTGCGTGATGGGCAACTCCCTCGCGCTCTACAACCCGCCAACGCGCGTCGCGGAAGAGTTCGCGATGATCGACGTGATCTCCGGCGGGCGGCTGATCGCCGGCTTCCCCGTCGGCACGCCGATGGATACCTGCTTCGCCTACGGCCAGAACCCCTCGATGCTGCGCGAGCGCTACCTGGAGGCGCACGACCTGGTGATCCGGGCGTGGACGGAGAAGGACACCTTCGCCTTCAACGGCCGCTTCAACCAGCAGCGCTACGTCAACATCTGGCCGCGACCCGTGCAGCAGCCGCACCCGCCGGTCTGGATTCCGGGCGGCGGCTCGGTCGAGACCTGGCGCTGGTGCGCGGAGAAGGACTACGTCTACTGCTACCTGTCCTACTACGGCTACAAGGCCGGCAAGGCGATCATGGACGGCTTCTGGGCCGAGATGGATCGCCTCGGCAAGGACCGGAACCCCTACCGCGCAGGCTTCCTGCAGTTCGTCGGCGTCGCCGAGACGCGCGAGCAGGCGATGGAGCTCTACAAGGAGCCCGCGGAGTACTTCTACGGCCGCTGCCTCCATGTGGACGGCCGCTGGGCCACGCCGCCGGGCTACGTCACCGAGGCGACGCAGCGCGCCGGGCTGCAGAGCCAGGTGGCGAAGGCGGCCGGCTCCGAAAGCACGCTCGGCAAGGGCACGCAGGAGCGCTTCGCCGGCACGGCGAAGGACATGCAGGGCATCGTGGACCGCGGCTACGTCATCATCGGCAGCCCGGACGAGGTCGCCGAGCAGCTGCGCGAGGTCGCGACCAGCCTCAACGTCGGCCACTTCATGCTGCTGCTGCAGTACGGCAACATGAACAAGGAGCTCACCAAGTACAACACGCGGCTGTTCGCCGAGAAGGTGATGCCGAAGCTGAAGGACCTGTTCTCCGAGTGGGAGGACCGCTGGTGGCCGAAGCCGATGGCGGCCGCGGAGCGCGCGGTGCTGCCCGACTTCACCGCGACGCCGCGGGCGCTCGCCGCCGAGTAGCCGGCCGGTCCTGAGCAGGCAGCGCGCGGGCGGGATGGGCCGATGCTCCTCCGCCCGGCGCATCCTTCCAATCCCGGAGTGCGTGTCAGCGTGAGCGATCCCGAGGTTTCCTTCGTCGAACTCAACGGCGTCCAGACGCGCGTCTGGCGCAAGGGGAGCGGGCCGCGCATCGGCTTCCTCGCCGGCTTGGGCGGGCTGCCGCGCTGGATTCCCTTCCTCGACCGGCTGGCCGAGACGCGCACGGTGATCGTGCCTTCGCTCCCGGGCTTCCCGGGTGGCGGGCGCGGTCACGCGCAGCTCGATGACCAGCTCGACTGGGTGGTGGCGACGCGGCGGCTGGTCGGCCTCGCCGGTCTGGACGGCGCGGACCTGGTCGGCAGCTCCGTCGGCGGCGCGCTGGCGGCCGAGGTCGCGGCGCTCTGGCCGGAGGCGGTGCGCCGCCTCGCGCTGATCGCGCCTTTCGGGCTCTACGAAGAGGCCGAGCCGCCCGCCGATCCCTGGGCGCAGCGCGCCGATGCGGTGCCGGCGCTGCTCTGCGCCGATCCGGAGAACTGGCGGCGGCTCAAGGCGCCGCCGGAGGGCGCGAACTCGATCGAATGGCCGATCGAGCAGACGCGCGCGAGCGAAGCCGCGGCCCGCTTCCTCTGGCCACTCGGCAATACCCGGCTCGCCAAGCGCCTGCCGCTGATCCAGGCGCCGACGCTGCTGCTTTGGGGCGAGCAGGACCGCGTCATGCCGCGCAGCTACGCCGATCGCTTCGCCAAGGGAATCGCCGGCCCGAGCGAGATCCGCATCATCCCCGGCGCCGGCCACCTCGCCGAGCTCGACCAGCCGGACGAGGTCGCCAAGGCAATCCTGGCCTGGACCGCGTGAGGACACCGACATGCCGATCGATCCCGACGCACAACGCGTCATCGACCTCATCCGCGAATCTGGGCGCCCGCCCTACGAGACCCTGCCGGCCACGGAGGCGCGGCGCCTCTACGCCGCCGGGCGCACCGTGCTCCAGCCGGAGCCGCAGGAGGTCGCGGAGGTGCGGGACCTCACCTGCCCCGGTCCGGGCGGGGAGATCCGCCTGCGCGCCTATCGCGGCACCGGCGCGCCGGACGTCGCGCCCTGCCTCGTCTTCTATCACGGCGGCGGCTGGTTGATGGGCGACCTCGACACCCATGACGGCCCGTGCCGCGCCATCGCCAACGCCGCCCAGTGCCGCGTCGTCTCCGTGGACTACCGCCTCGCGCCCGAGCACAAATTCCCCGCCGCCTTCGACGATTCGGTCGCGGCGCTGCGCTTCGTCGCGGCGGAGGCGGAGCGGCTCGGCGTGGACCGCAGGCTGATCGCGGTGGGCGGGGACAGTGCCGGCGGCAACCTCGCCGCCGCGGTGTGCCTGGCCGCGCGCGAGGATGGCGGGCGGACGCCGATGCCGGTGTTCCAGGTGCTGATCTATCCGGCGGTGGACCTCGCTCTGTCTTCTCCCTCCTACAAGCGCGTGACGGAGGGCGTGCCGCTGACGGCGAGCGGCATGCGGTGGTTCCGCGACCATTACCTCACCGAGCCGGGCCAGGCGTTCGACTGGCGGGCCTCGCCGCTGCGCGCGGCGAGCCTGGCCGGCCTGCCGCCGGCGCTGGTGCTGACGGCGGGCATCGACCCGCTCTGCGACGAGGGCATCGCCTACGCTCGCCGGCTCGACGAGGACGGGGTGCGCGTGATGCACCTCCACCTCGCCGACCAGATCCACGGCGCGATGACGATGGGGAGGTTCATCCGCGCCTCGGGGCTGATCCTGCAGACCGCCGCCGCCGCGCTGCGCGACGCCTGGTCGCGCGCGTGAGGGACGGCGCGGCTGGGCAAGGTGATGGCGGCGCTGCAGGCGAAGCACGCCGCCGTACCGGACACGGCCAGGGCAGGCCCCAGGGCGAAGGCACGCCTGGGCGGCTGACGACACCAACCGGCGGGGGGCGCCGATGACGCGGGTGGGCCGCGTGCTCCTGCCGGCGGCCGAGCTGCTTTTCTATCTCGGTGCCAGCCTGTTGCTCTGCTGGGTGGCCTGGCCGGAGGTCGAACTCCGCTGGACGCTGGAGCGGCACGGCCGCCCGGCCGAGGCGAAGGTCGTTGGTCATAGGGGCCAGAGCGGCCGGAGCGGCGTGTATTTTCGCCCCGAGGTGCTTTTCGTGACCGAGGCGGGTCGGCAGGTGCGCGCGGTCGCCGAGGGCAAGGGCGAACCGAGCACCAGCCCATGGCCGAGAGGCACGACGCTCGCGATCCTCTACGATCCCGCAGCACCGGCGCGCGTCATGCCGGCCGCGGAACTGGAGCGCGTGGGCTGGCTGCCCGTCATGCTGTTGGGCGGCGGCGCGGCCCTGCTGATGCTGGGGCTTTTCGCATTCCGACTGCGCGCGCATCTGGGGCCGCGTGCGGACAGCAGGCCGACCCGGGACGCCGACCGGGAACGCGCGCCCCGCTGATAGCGGTGCCATCGGCAGGGTACGGCGCAATCGGTTCGGCATGTCGAGGTCTTCGGAGAGCACCACGATCCGCACGGCGTAGGGGACTTCCCCAGCCTCGGCATCGCGATGGAGCGGTGCCGGTGAATCCGTTGTCGAGGCGCAGCCCGACAGCGCGTGACGGAGGGCGTGCCGCTGACGGCGGGCATCGGCCCGCTCTGCGACGAGGGCATCGCCTGCGCCCGCCCGCTTGACAGGCGGGCTGCGCCGGATTGCGCTGGCGGGCACAGCAGCGGCGTCGCCAGGATCGTAGGTGGTGCCCGCCGCAGGGAGGACGTCCATGCCCGACTCGCAGATCCGCAACGCCACCGTCGCGCTCCGTCTCGCCGAGGCCTTCGCGCGCCACGGCGTGACGGTCGGCTTCGGGCAGAGCCTGCCGAGCGCCTTTTGGCTCGCCGCGCCGCATGTCGGCATCCGCCAGGCCGCCTACCGGCAGGAGAACATGGGCGGCGCGATGGCCGACGGCTATGCCCGCGTCTCCGGCCGCGTCGGCGTGGTGACGGCGCAGAACGGCCCGGCGG
>JADGHI010000065.1 GCA_019689515.1 Acetobacteraceae bacterium
GCATGACTTTGGCATCCTGCGCCGGCGGACCGGGGGGTGACCGCCGACGGGGAGAAGGATGCCGCCACCGCGTTTCAGCGTGATTTCAAACGCCTGCGAATCGTGTTTCCTCGGTTTCAATACGGCGCGACTTTGTTTCGTGCGAACCGCGTTTGTTTCGCGCGCACTTCGTGACCGTTGCGCGCCGTGGGAGGAGGCGGCGCTCCTCGCCCGCCTGGGCTGAACCCGCCTGGCGCGTTCCATGACCTGCGGCGGGTGATTTCCCGCCGCAGGTCTGGAGCCTCAGCGCTCCTGCCCGGGAGTGGCGGCGATGATGGTCCCGCCGAGCGTGCCCGGGATGCGCGCGGTCCAGCGGCCGGCGTCCACCAGCGTCACGAAGTCGAGGACCGCCCGGTTGAAGGCGTCCGGATCCTCCAGGTTCATCGCGTGGCCGCATTTCGGCAGCACCAGCAGCGCGCTTGTGCTGATGGTCCGCTTGAGGAAGAGGCCCGGCTCCAGCGTCGGGTCGTCCTCGTCGCCGCAGATGATGAGGGTGGGCAGCCGCATCGCCCGGAACCCGGCCTCGAGGTCGAACAGCGAGGGCCGCTCGCGCTGCACGCCGAGCATGGTCAGCGCCGAGCCCTCGGTGGAATGCTCGGCGAGCTGGGCGCAGAACTCGGCATAGCCGCGGGGGTCCTTCTCCTCATGGATCAGGCGGGTGGGGCCGCGGGAATAGACGGCCGCCATCTTCTGCATGCCCTCGGCGCGGATGCGGGCAACGGTGGCATCCACCTCGGCGCGGAACTGGTCGCGCTTGCCGGGTTCTGCCCCGTAGCCCACGCCGGCGGCGACCAGGCTGCGCGCGAGTCCGGGGTGCCGCAGGCCGAGATGCAGCGTCGCGAAGGCGCCCATCGAGAGGCCGACCACATGCGCGGGGCCGAGGTTCAGTCCCTTGATGATCGCGGCGACGTCGTCCGTCGCCCGGTCCTGCGAGTAGGCCTTGGGATCGCTCGGCACGGCGGAGGGCGGGTAGCCCCGGGCGTTGAAGGCGATGCAGCGGTAGCGCCGCCCGAAGAAGCGAAGCTGCGGCTCCCAGGAGCGGAGGTCGCCGGCGAATTCGTGCACGAAGACCATCGGCGTGCCGGAGCCGACCTCCTCGTAGTAGAGCTCGACCCCGTCATCGGTCCGAAGCGTAGGCATACCTATCCCTCCTGGTGCGCAAGAGCACGTATGCGGCCAGAATGCGGGGCGAGAGCGTCCCGGACAAGCACGGGGGGCGCTTGACTTCGGAGGGGCGCAGGAGCATCTGCAATCCGGACCGTTTAGGTCCGGATTGGCGAGGAATGTGAGGAGGCAGGGCCGGCAGGCCGACCCGATGCTGCGTCTCTCGAAGCTCACGGATTATGCCGTCGTCGTGCTGACGCGACTGGAGGGTGAGGGCGTGCAGGCCGCGCCGGAACTCGCTGCCGCGACGGGCATCGCCGAACCGACGGTCGCAAAGGTGCTCAAGATCCTCGCCCATTCCGGGCTGGTCGAGGGGCTGCGCGGCGCCCGTGGCGGCTACCGCCTGACCCGGCCGATCGCCGAGGTGCCGCTGACCGAGGTGATCGCCGCCATCGACGGACCGATCGCGCTCACTGCCTGCGTGGATTCGGCGGTCGGCATCTGCGAGGCGGAGGAGGTCTGTCCGGTCCGCGGCCGCTGGGACCCGGTGAACCGCGCGATCCGCGAGGCGCTGTCCGGGATCACCATCGCCGACCTTGCGCCGCCGCCGCGCGCCGCGTCGTCGGAGGTGCTCCCCGCCCGTTCTGCCGCGGCCGCCGCCGCCACCGCATAGGTCACGACCGACATGTCAGTCACCACCGAGACGCTCCAGACCGTCCAGTCCGTCACCGAGGGCACGTACAAGTGGGGCTTCGAGACGGACATCGAGATGGAGTTCGCCCCCAAGGGGCTTAACGACGACATCATCCGGTTCATTAGCGCCAGGAAGGGCGAGCCCGAGTGGCTGCTCGAGTGGCGCCTGCGCGCCTTCAAGGCCTGGCAGGCGATGAGCGAGCCCCGCTGGGCGGCGGTGAAGTACCCGCCGATCGATTACCAGGACGCCTACTACTACGCCGCGCCGAAGCAGCGCCCGAAGTCGCTCGACGAGGTCGATCCGGAGCTGCTGCGCACCTACGAAAAGCTCGGCATCCCGCTGAAGGAGCAGGAGTGGCTCGCCGGCGTGACCACTTCGCCGGACGGGACGGAGCGCGCGCCCGTGGCGGTGGACGCGGTGTTCGACAGCGTCAGCGTCGCGACCACCTTCAAGGAGCGGTTGGAGAAGGAGGGCATCATCTTCTGCTCCATCTCCGAGGCGGTGCGCGAGCATCCGGAGCTGGTGCGGAAGTATCTCGGCACCGTCGTGCCGCCGGCCGACAATTTCTACGCCGCGCTGAACAGCGCCGTCTTCACCGACGGGTCCTTCGTGTACATCCCGAAGGGCGTCCGTTGCCCGATGGAGCTGTCCACCTACTTCCGCATCAATGCGAAGGGCACGGGGCAGTTCGAGCGCACGCTGATCATCGCCGACGCGGGCAGCTACGTCAGCTACCTCGAGGGCTGCACGGCGCCGATGCGCGACGAGAACCAGCTCCACGCCGCGGTGGTCGAGCTGATCGCGCATGACGATGCGACGATCAAGTACTCCACGGTGCAGAACTGGTACCCCGGCGACGCCGAGGGGAAGGGTGGGATCTACAACTTCGTCACCAAGCGCGGCGCCTGCCGCGGGGCGCGGAGCAAGATCAGCTGGACCCAGGTCGAGACCGGCTCCGCCATCACCTGGAAGTATCCGTCCTGCATCCTGCAGGGGCCGGATTCGGTGGGCGAGTTCTACTCCGTCGCCATCACCAACAACTTTCAGCAGGCGGACACGGGCACGAAGATGATCCATCTCGGCCCGCGGACGAAGAGCACGATCATCTCCAAGGGCATCAGCGCGGGCCGGGCGCAGAACACCTATCGCGGCCTGGTGCGGATCAGCCCGCGGGCGGTCGGCGCGCGCAACTTCACCCAGTGCGACTCGCTGCTGATCGGCGACCGCTGCGGGGCGCACACCGTGCCCTACATCGAGAACCGCTGCATGAGCGCGAAGGTGGAGCACGAGGCGACGACCAGCCGCATCGCCGAGGACCAGCTCTTCTACTGCCGCCAGCGCGGGTTGTCGGAGGAGGACGCGGTCGGGCTGATCGTCAACGGTTTCTGCCGCGAGGTGCTGAAGGAGCTCCCCATGGAGTTCGCGGTCGAGGCGCAGAAGCTGCTGCAGATCTCGCTTGAGGGTTCGGTGGGTTAGCGCGCGCCCGATGGCCGGAGCGCCTACGGCGCGGAGGCCTGAATCGGCAGCGCGAGACGAAAGGTTCACGATGCTGAAGATCGAAGGACTGACCGCCACGGTGGACGGCAAGCCGATCCTCAAGGGGATCGACCTGGAGATCCCGTCCGGCGAGGTGCACGCGGTGATGGGCCCGAATGGTTCGGGCAAGTCCACGCTCGCCTATGTGCTCGCGGGGCGCGAGGGCTACGAGGTGACGGGCGGCTCGGCGACCTGGGACGGCCACGACCTGCTCTCGATGGAGCCGGAGGAGCGCGCGGCCGCGGGGCTCTTCCTCGCCTTCCAGTACCCGGTGGAGCTACCGGGCGTGGGCAACGCCACCTTCCTCCGCACCGCGCTCAATGCGATCCGCCGCGCCAGGGGCGAGCCGGAGCTGGACGCGATGCAGTTCCTCAAGCTCGCGCGGCAGCGGATGCGCGAGTTGT
The DNA here is from genome assembly GCA_019689515.1 of Acetobacteraceae bacterium. Lineage (GTDB taxonomy): Bacteria > Pseudomonadota > Alphaproteobacteria > Acetobacterales > Acetobacteraceae > Caldovatus. The sequence continues at coordinate 3,778 of JADGHI010000065.1, forward strand.
CCATGCCGGAGGACATGCTGAAGCGCAGCGTCAATGTCGGCTTCTCCGGCGGCGAGAAGAAGCGCAACGAGATCCTTCAGCTCGCGCTGCTGCGCCCGAAACTCGCCGTGCTGGACGAGACCGACAGCGGGCTTGACATTGACGCGCTGCGCATCGTCGCGGACGGCGTGAACGCGATGCGCGGGCCGGACTTTGCGGCGCTTGTGATCACCCACTACCAGCGCCTGCTCGACTACATCGTGCCGGACCGTGTGCACGTGCTGATGAACGGGCGGATCGTGCGCTCCGGCGGGCCGGAGCTGGCGAAGGAGCTGGAGAGCGAGGGCTACGCCGCGATCCAGGCACGGGCGGCATGAATGTCGTGATGCACCAGGTCGGCGCTCCGGGATTCCTGCACCGTTTCGAAGGGCTGCGCGATCGTCTGCCAGGCGGGCGCCTGCCGTGGCTTGCCACGCTGCGCGCCCAGGCGGCGGAGGCATTCCGCGCCCAGGGATTCCCGACGCGGCGGGTGGAGGCGTGGAAGTACACAGATCTCGCTCCCGTCGCCGAGGCCGGCTTCGACGAGCCGCTGACCCCGATGGACGACGCGATGGACCTCCCGCCGGCGCAGGCCGGCGCGCGCGCCGTGTTCGTGGACGGGCGGTTTCGCGCCGACCTCTCCTCGCTGGATGGGCTGCCCTTCGAGGTTTCCTCCGTCGCACGTCACCTGGATGCGCTGGAGGGGCGCCTCGGTGCGCTCGCCCGGCCGGGTGAGGAGCCGATGGCGGCGCTGAACACCATGCTGTTCGAGGATGGGCTGCTGCTCGACCTGCCGGAAGGCGTGGAGGGCGGCGTCCTCGAATTGCTCTCCCTCGCCACGGCGAGCGAGCGTCCTTCGGCCTTCCACCCGCGCCACCTCATCCGGCTGGCGAAGGGCGCGAAGCTGACGCTGATCGAGACCGCGACGGGCCCCGAGGGGGCGCGCTACCTGCACAACCCGGTCTTCGAGGTCGAGGTCGCGGAGGGCGCGTGGCTCACGCACGGCCGTCTGCAGCAGGAGGCGCCGCGAGCGTTCCAGCTTTCGACGATCTACGCGACGGTCGCTGCCGGCGGGACCTACGACAACTTCACCCTGAACGCTGGCGGCCGGCTGGTGCGCAACGAGATCCACGTCACGCTCACCGGGCCGGGCGCGGCCTGCCACATGAACGGCGCGCAGCTCCTCGCCGGCGATCAGCACGCGGACACCACGACGGCGCTCGACCACGCTGCGCCCTCCTGCGCCAGCCGGCAGACCTACAAGACGGTGCTCATGGGCCGCTCGCGCGGCGTGTTCCAGGGCAAGATCCTGGTCCGCCAGGTGGCGCAGAAGACCGACGGCTACCAGATGAACCAGGCGCTGCTTCTCTCGCCCGAGGCGGAGATGGACAGCAAGCCTCAGCTCGAGATCTACGCCGACGACGTGAAGTGCAGCCACGGCGCGACGGTGGGCGAGCTTGACGCGGAGCAGGTCTTCTACCTGCGCAGCCGCGGCATTCCGGAGACCCAGGCGCGTGCGATGCTGGTCCAGGCCTTCCTGCACGAGGCGGTGGAGGGCGTGACGGACGAGGCGCTGCGGCGTGCGCTCGATGCCGCGGTGGAGGGCTGGTGGGCACGGCAGGAGGAGACGCTGGCGGCATGAACGTCACGCTGAAGCCAGCTCCGGCGAGCCTGGACGTCGCGCGCATCCGCCGCGACTTCCCGATCCTGTCGCAGACCGTGCGCGGCCGGCCGCTGGTGTTCCTCGACTCGGGGGCGAGCGCACAGAAACCGCGTGCGGTGATCGAGGCGATGGTGCGCTGCATGGAAACGGCCTACGCCAACGTCCACCGCGGCGCCTACCACCTCAGCGAGGTCGCGACCGAGTCCTACGAGGCGGCGCGCGCCGCCGCCGCGCGCTTCCTCAACGCCGCCGACCCACGCGAGATCGTCTTCACCCGCAACAGCACCGAGGCGATCAATCTCGTCGCCCATTCCTGGGGCCGCGGCGTGATGAAGCCGGGCCAGGCGGTGCTGGTCAGCGAGATGGAGCACCACGCCAACCTCGTCCCCTGGCAGATGCTGCGTGACGACGGGCGGGGGATCGAGCTCCGCGTCTGCCGCGTGAACGACGAGGGCGAACTGGACCTCGAAGACCTCGCGGTGAAGCTCGCTGACGGGAAGGTGGGCCTCGTCGCCGTCACGCACATGTCGAACGTGCTCGGCACCGTCACGCCGGTGGAGCGGATCGTCGCGCTCGCGCACGCTCACGGCGCCAAGGTGCTGCTCGACGGCAGCCAGGCCGCGGTGCACCGGCGCGTGGACGTGCAGGCGATCGGCTGCGACTTCTACTGCTTCACCGGCCACAAGCTCTACGGCCCGACCGGCATCGGCGTCCTCTGGGCACGGCTCGAGCATCTGGAGCGCATGCCGCCTTTCCTTGGCGGCGGCGACATGATCGCGAGCGTCACGCTGGAGCGCAGCGAATGGGCCCCGCCGCCCGCGAAGTTCGAGGCCGGCACGCCGCCGATCGTCGAGGCCGTCGGCTTGCACGCCGCGATCGACTACGTGACGGCGGTCGGCATGCCGGCGATCGAGGCGCATGAGCGCGCGCTGGTGGATCACGCGATGCGCCGCCTGTCGGAGGTCGAGGGCCTGACCCTGCTCGGCCGTGCGCAGGATCGCGGCGGAGTGTTCTCCTTTACGCTCGATAACGCCCACCCGCACGACCTCTCGACGCTGCTGGACCGTGCCGGCATCGCCGTGCGGGCCGGACGCCACTGCGCCGAGCCGCTGCACACGCGCTTCGGGCTGGAGGGCGGCACCTGCCGCGCCTCCTTCGGCCTCTACACGACGTGCGAGGAGATCGATGTCCTGGCCGAGGCATTGGTCAAGGCGCGGGAGTTCTTTGCGTAATGTTTGATGACCTGCGCGACCTCTACCAGGAAGTCATCCTCGACCACGGCCGCAAGCCGCGGAACTTCCGCCGGCTGGAAGACGCGGACCGCTCTGCACGCGGCGACAACCCGATGTGCGGCGACCGTATGGAGCTGTGGCTGAAGCTCGGCCCCGAGGGCGAGATCGCGGATGCCGCCTTCCTGGGCCGCGGCTGCGCCATCTCCATGGCCTCAGCCTCGCTGATGACCGAGACCGTGAAGGGCAAGACGCAGGCGCAGGCAAAGGAGATGGGCGAGAAGTTCCGCATCCTCGCGATGACCGGCACCTGCCCCGAATGCAACGGCGCGATCGCCGAGGACATGGAGCGCCTCGCCCCGCTCTCCGGCGTGCACGAATTCCCGAGCCGCGTGAAGTGCGCGACCTTGGCCTGGCATACGCTGAAGGCCGCACTCGAAGGGACCAAGGAGGCGACCAGTGAGTGAAGAGGCCGCCATCACGGAACAGGCCGCCACAGGCGTCGCCACGCCCGTCCATACTGCCTGGACGCCTGAGGGAGAGGCGGCCCCGCCGTCCTCGTCCGCCGCCCCGTCGCCACCGGGTGCGGTGCGCGTGGACGAGGAGAAGGTCATCGAGATGCTCAAGACGGTGTTCGATCCGGAGATTCCGGTGGACATCTACGAGCTCGGCCTGATCTACGCCGTCGAGATCGCCGACGACGGCAAGGTGAAGGTCGAGATGACCCTCACCACCCCCTCCTGCCCCTCGGCGCAGGAGCTTCCTGGCCAGGTCGAGGAGGCGCTGCGCCTGGTCCCCGGCGTGACCGATGTGCTGGTCGAGGTCGTCTGGGATCCGCCCTGGGACCCGAGCCGGATGAGCGAGGACGCCCGCCTCGCCTTGAACATGTACTGACGGAGGGCGACATCCGAGCCATGAGCGCCAGCACTCAAACTCCCGCCGCTGCCCGCCCGAGGCGCGAGCTGCCGCCGCTGATGCGGGTCTCCGATGCCGCCGCTGAACGGCTTCGTGCTCTCTACGCGAAGGGAGAGCATGGCCGGCTGCTGCGCGTCAGCGTGAAGACCAAGGGCTGCTCGGGCCTCTCCTACGACCTTTCCTGGGCCGATGCCGCGGGCCCAGGGGACGAGACGGTCACCGACAACGGCGTTACCATCCTGGTGGACCGCAAGGCTTCGCTGTTCCTGATCGGCACGGTCATGGACTACGAGGTGAAGCCGATGTCGGCGGGCTTCACCTTCCGGAATCCGAACGAGAAGGGCCGCTGCGGCTGCGGCGAGAGCTTCCACGTCTGACGCGTCGCGCCGCGTTCGCCGGTGGCGCGCGGGCGTACCAGTCCGGGTTGGCTTTCGGGGATCGCAAGTCAAGATCCGCCTGACGCAGCCCGCTACCACTGATACGAACCTGTCACGGTCGGTCAGCCGGGGGGCGCGGTGTGTAGAGGCGGGTTGTGCCCGGCGGTACAGCCTCGGCCTGCGGCTCGGCGCCGCGTTCTAGGTGGGCGCAACCGGCGCAAATCCGCCGTCCGGACCCATCACCGCGAGCGTGCCGGTGAAGATGTCGAACCGGCAGCCATGCAGGGTCAGCCGCCCCGCCTCCACCGCCTCGCGCACCCAGGGGAAGGTCATCGCATTCTCGATCGAGAGGCGCACCGTCTCGCGCTCACAGGCCTCCTGGCGTGCTTCGGCCGGCATGCAGCGCAGCGCCCGGTCGCGCGCGCGGTCAGCGATCCGCATCCAGGGCGCGACGAAGTCCGCCGCCTCCGGCGGTGCGCCTTCGAGCAGCGCCCGCACGCCGCCGCACTGGCCGTGGCCCATGACGACGAGCAGCGGCACGCGCAGCACGCGCACCGCGAACTCCAGGGCCGCGCTGGTTCCGTGATAGGCGATGTCCGGCTGATAAGGCGGGATGAGGTTGGCGACATTGCGCACGATGAAAAGCTCGCCTGGCGCAGCGCAGAACACGGTCATGGGGTCCACGCGGCTGTCGGAGCAGGCGACGACCATCGCGCGCGGCCGCTGACCGTGCCGGGCGAGCGACTCGTAGCGCTCGCGCTCGTGCGGCCAGCGCCGCTCGCGAAACTCCCGGTAGCCGGCGATCAATGCATCCACGGCACCGGGATGTCGCTCCATCGCGGCGGCTCCGCAAGGGGAGGCGCCGCAGCAGGGCGACCGACCGAGCAAATGGCCGGCCAGCGGCCCGCGCCGGACCGGAGCAAACCCCGCTGCCCCGGGTCAGAGGCCGCTGTTTGACCAGTCGGCCGGCACGAAGCGGTAGCCATTGCCTTCCTTCGCGATGTAGCCGGTCGCGGGGAAGGGGAAGTGGAAGCCGGTGGCGCGCATGCGTTCCGCCGCGGCCCGATCGAGCATGCGCCGTCGCGTCGCCTCCGCTTGTACTGGGTCGAAGTCGAAGATGATATGGAAGTCGGGCCGGCGGACCATGAGCTCGGGCCGGTTCGTGGTGTCGGCGAGGTACATCATCTGCGCGTCGCCGTCGGCGATGTGGAAGCAGGTGTGCCCCGGCGTGTGGCCAGGTGCCGCGACGGCGCGGATGCCCGGCACCACCTCCGCGCCGTCGGCGACCTGCCTCACCTTACCGTTGTACGGTGCGAAGCGGCGCTGCGTGTTCGCGAAATTGCCGCGCTGGCGCTCCGGGGTGCGGCTCTCGTTGCTGGCGTCGGTCCAGAACTTCCACTCTGCCTCCGGCACGACGACCTCCGCATTGGGATAGGCGGCGGCGCCCTGTCCGGTGATCAGGCCGTTGATGTGGTCGCCATGGAAATGGCTGATGACGACATGCGTCACCCGCGCCGGGTCGATGCCGCTGGCGCGCAGGTTCTCCATCATCCGGCCGGTTGTGGAGCCTGGCGGCTGCGCGCCCATGCCGGTGTCGAACACGATCAACTGCCGGCCGGTGTCCACGACCGTGGCAGTGAAGACGATGCGGTGGGTGTCGGGCGGCAGGAAACTTTCCGCCAGCACCCGCTGGACTTCCTTGAGCGGCGCGTTCCGCACGAAGCCCGCGACCGGCATCGTCGTGGAGCCGTCATTCACCGTGGTGACGATGAAGGAGCCCAGCTTGAACCGGTAGAAGCCCGGCGCCTGCGCGGTGGCGGCCCCTGTCTGCGCCTGCTGCGTCTGCGTCGTGGCGCCCTGCGCCGCAGCGTCGCGCGGGCGCAGCAATGCCGGTGCCGAGAGAGCGAGGCCGGCCGAGCCGAGCAGCAGGGCGCGGCGGCGGTGCCCATTTGGGGCAACGGCGAATTCTGTCATCAGCGGCGTACCTCCCCGGAAATCCATGAGCATCAAGGGTGACCGCTCGTGGCGCGGAATCAAGCGAAACGAATCCGGCAGGCGATCGATCTGGCTGCTTCAAAGGCTGCCATTGCCCTCACCTCACAAGGTGTTGAGGTTCGAACGGAGCTGGGCTAGCAGGAGGTCTGGGTACCCGCAGGTTGCGCCCCAGGCCGCCTGTCCGCCTCCCCAGCCCACATCCGGAGAGAGAGGCCGTCGCGCGTGTCGAGCCGGAACAGCTTCGAGACGATCGTCGCCTCCGTCGAGCCCGCGCGCAGCCGCGGCGACCAGGGCTTTTCCCTCCTGCGCTTTCTCTCCGGCCTCCTGCGCGCCCGCCCTGGCGCCGCGGAGAGGCGGCGCCTGCAGCAGGAGCTCGCGGCGCTGCGCGAGGAGATGTTCCACATCCGCGCCGAACTGGCCCTGCTGCGCAGCCGCTATGCCCACGGGCGGCGCGAGTCCTTCTCCGTCACCGAATTGCTGCGTCTCGGCAACCGGCGGGAAGTGGAGGCGGTGATCCGGGCCCACACCCAGTCCCTCGTCCTCGCGGACGGCACGCTGCTTTGCCGCGTGCTGGCACGCCACAAGCTCCTGGTGGACGGTGCGGATGCGGGCATCGGGCCGCATCTGCTGCTCGACGGCTTCTGGGAATACTGGGTCACGGAATTCGTCGCCCGCAACCTAGGCCGCGGCGAGACTGCCTTCGATGTCGGCGCGGGCTACGGCTACTACAGCCTGCTCTTCGCCGACCTTGTCGGGCCGGAGGGGCGGGTGCGCGCCTTCGAACCCAACCCTCGGGCGCACGCGCTACTCGCGCGCAGCCTCATGCTGAACGGGATGTCGCAGGCCAGCGCGCATGCCGTGGCGGTCTGCGCCCGAGGTGGCGGCACGGTGCGCCTGCAGGTCCCGCCTTCTACCCCCCAATCGGCCCATATCCTGCCGCGAGACGCCCCGGAGCCGGATTCGGCAGCTGGCGGCCTCCGGGTATACGCCGTCCCGACCGTGGCGCTCGACGACTTCGCCGAGGAGCGCGTGGACCTCGTCAAGATCGACGCGCCGGGCGCCGAGGGGGAGATCTGGCGCGGCATGCAGGGCCTGATCACGCGCCAGCAGCCGCGGCTGCGCATACTGTTCGATTTCGACGCCCGTCGCGTGCCCCAGGCGGCCAGGCTGTTGGAGCAATTCGCGCGCCACTTCCCCCTGCGCCTGGTCGAGGGTGACGGCCGTGCGCGGCCCTGCACAGCGGAGGAGGTGCTCGGCCGCGACGCCGCGGCGATGCTCTACCTCTCGCAGGTCGAGCCGCGTTAGCTCAGGCGCCGCGGGTGGTGCTTCGCGCGAAGACCGCGACGGCCTCGATCTGCGCGGACCACAGGAACTGGTCCACCGGCGTTGCGGCAAGCAGCGCATACCCGGCGCGGCGCAACACGGCGGCGTCGCGGGCGAGCGCGGCGGGATTGCACGAGACATAGATCACGCGCGCGGGGCGGGCGTCATGCGATGCGCGGGCGATCTGCGCGACCTGCGCGGCGGCGCCGGCATAGGGCGGGTCGAGCACCATCGCGGCGAACTGGGCGAGCTCGGTTGGAAGCAGTGGCTGGCGTGCGAGATCGCGGCGATGCGCCTCCACGCGCGCCACGCCGGACCGGCGCGCGGCGGCGTCGAGCGCAGCCAGCGCCTCGGCGGCGCCCTCGAAGGCGAAGGTCCGGGCACGCGCCGCGAGGGGGAAGGTGAGGGTGCCGACGCCGGCATAGAGATCGGCGATGCGCGCGCGGACGGACAGCCTCTCCGGCAGGCCGGCGAGCACGGCGGCGACGATCGCGGCCTCGCCCTGCGGGCTGGCTTGGAGGAAGGCCCCGGGTGGCGGCGTGACCTCGACCCCGGCGAAGCGGATGGTGGCGGGGCCGAGCTGCGCTGCGGTCTCCGGTGCGGCGTCGCCACGCGCATGGGCGATGCGGGCGATCGCCTGTGCCTGCGCGAAGGCGGCGAGCGCGGCTCGGTCAGCCGGGGTGAGCGGCGCGTCGGTGCGCAGCAGCAGGTCGGGCCCGGTGTCGAGCAGGTTCACGATCGCCGAGCCCTCGCGTCGCAGCGCGTTCAGGCTGCGCAGTGCGATTCGCAGCGGATCGAGCAGCGCGAACAGGCGCGGGTCGAGGATGTAGCAGTCGGTGAGGTCGAGCACCGCGGAGCTGCCGCGCAGGTGGAAGCCGATCGCGACGCTTCCGTCCGGCGCGCGGCGCAGCGCGAAATCGGCGCGGCGGCGAGCGCGGGGCGGCGTGCGCGCGGGCTCGGCGACGGCCGGTCTGGCGTAGCCCGCGCGCTCCAGCGCTGCGGCGACGCGCTCGCGCTTCCAGGCCGCGTAGGGCGCATCGGCCCAGTGCTGCAG
>JADGHI010000066.1 GCA_019689515.1 Acetobacteraceae bacterium
GTCCTGCGCTCAGGCGGCAGCGCCGCCGCGGGCCGGCGCGGCGGCGGGCGCACCCTCGACCGCGGCCCTCTCGCCCTCCTTCCAGAAGGCGCGGATCTCGCCCGGCAGCGTGTCTGCGACCTTGCGGATCTGCCCGGCGTCCACGTGGTGCGCGAGGGTGCGCAGGACCGCAAGCGTCACCTCGCGCACGTTCATCGGCCGCGTGCCGCGCAGCCCTTCCGACACCCGCTGCAGGAACTCGTCGAGCGAGCGAAGCTTCTCCGGCTGCGCGGCGACGTGCCAGCGGTCGTAGTAGAGGCCACGGACCAGCAGCGGAAGCTGCGCGCCGAGGTGCACGGCGGGCTCGAGCGGCAGACGGTCGCGCAGCGCCTGGAGCGCGGCGTGAGGCGCTTAGAGACCATGAAGTCCCCGGAGATGTAGTGCGCCCCTACAGGACGGCGCCGAGCGCGCGCCACGCGGCCTGCCGGTCCGGCCCGACCTCCTTCATGATCTCGTCGAGCCAGATGTTGGTGATGTGCAGCGTCCGGTCGAACACCTCGAGCCCGGTGGTTGCCATCGTCCTGCCTCCTCCATTTCGATGCCAACGGCGCGTAGCCGCTCGTCACGGCCGCACCTCGAGCCGGTTGACCACGCCCTCCACGCCGAAGACGGCCCAGGCGTCGTCTTCGGCGATGTGCCGCTGCTCCTCGCTCGGGACGAAGCCGTCCAGCGTGACGACCGCCCCGCGCGTCGTGACCGTGATGCTCTCGGCGTCGAGCAGCGGGTCCTTCTCCAGCACCTGGCGCACGGCGTCGGTGATGGCGGCCTCGGTGTCGGTGTCGGGCGGGTTGACGCCGAGGCCGTTGACCACGTCGCGGCAGCCCGGCACCCACCAGGCCAGCACCCCGGCGATGCGCTTCTGGCCGAGGCCGACGACCTCGCCATCCAGCGTCACCACGCCGTCCTCGACCGAGATGTCGATCGTGCCGGTCGGCGAGGGCGGCTCGCGCACCGTCTCCAGCCGGCCCTTCACCCATTCGCGCAGCGTGCAGTCGGCGAGCACGATCTCGCCGAGCAGGGCGTCGCGCACCGCGTCGCGGATCTCGCCGTCGCCCATCCGCGTGGCGGGCTTCACCCGCAGCCGGTCCACGATGCCGGCGACACCCGGCACGCGCGCCGCGGCCTCGAGCGCCAGCTTCTTGCCGGCCAAGCTGTCCACCTCGCCCTCCATAACCAGGGCATCCTCGGACCAGGCGAGGTGGATCGGCCCCGCCGTGGGCCGGATGCGCGGTTCGCTGTGCAGCGCCTTGCGGACCTGCTCCAGGATGGCGTGCTGCTCGTCGGCCTTGGTGGTCATGCGACCTCTTCCTCCTGCCCGCCCGTCGCAGGGGCCGGCGCACTCTCGGCCTCGCGGCCGCGGACGACGCGCTGGCCGCGCAGCGGGCCAGTGGTCTCGGTCACCACCGTGCGCTGCCCCTCGGGCCGGCCGTCGCGGTGGAAGTAGAGGACGACCCAGTCGGTTTCGCGGCCGAGCCGGTGGGCGAGCGCGGTGTTGGAGTAGAGCGCAGTGAAGTGCCAAGGGCCGCGCACCGTGTGCAGCACCGGCAGCCAGGCCTCGCCCGTAGGGTTGAATCGCTTCGGCGCAATCCGGCGCAGCTCGCCGCGGGCGGCGCGCTCACGGTACTCGCGGTCCACGTCGAGCAGCATTTCGACCGGCGGCTCGTCCTCCGCCGGCGCCGCGGCGGCCGCGGCACTGCCGGGCCGGCTCGGCCGCAGGCGCGCCAGCATTCCGGCGAGGGCGGCGCGCACCATCGCCGCGCGGCGCGGCCCGAAGCCCGGCACGTGCTCGAGGCGGCCGTCATGGGCGGCGAGTTCCAGGTCCTCGAGCGTCTCGATCTGCAGCCTCTCGTGCAGCTCCCGGGCGAGCTTCGGACCGATGCCCGGGACGGTGCGCAGCACCTGCTCGGGCGCGGCGGCACCCCTGAGCCGGTCGAGGTAGGACCAGCGTCCCGTGGTCAGCATCTCGGCGATGGCGCCGGCGATCGAGCGCCCCACGCCCGGGATCGCCTCGAGTGCCGCGCGGCCCTGGGGACCGGAGAGGATCTCGCGGAGGTCGCGCGGCAGCGCCGCGATGGACTCCGCGGCCCGGCGATAGGCCGCGGCGCGGAACGGGTTGTCGCCCTGCGCGAGCAGGAGTTCCGCCGCTTGCCGCAGTCGCTCGGCCACCTGCGCGTTGGTCATGCCGGAGGCGGTCTTGGAGGTGGAGCTGCCGCGGATGTCCGGCTCGGAGGGTGCCATGCTCGCGCTCCTGCTGCCCATTCCGCCGCGCATTCACGGCCCCCCTTGTTCTTCGCACCCCCAGGCATTGGGCTCCGGGCGGGCACACGATGTCATTGACCTGGATGAGCCCTGTCGGTCAGGCGGTGGCGGCGCCCCCCTGGCGACCGAGCCCTCCCTGCTTCGGAGTCCATCGCCCGGGCGGCGGGTTGGTTCATGCGGCGCGCTGCTGTGACGCGGCCGAGGCCGCCGCCTTCCTCAGGTTTCGTCGCACCATCGCGCCTCCAGGCCCCCCTCCTCGTCCATCACGATGCGGACGCCGAAGGCGCGACTCTCGCGGTCGAGCCGGTCGCACAGCCAGCGCCGCTCTTCCTCCGAGGGATGGTTCAGGCGCATCCGGGCGATCCGGAACGGGGTGAGCCGGAGCCCGAGCAGCTCCCCGGTCGCGGGGGCAAGGCGCGGCAGGTAGAGCGCCGTGAGGTCGCCCCGGAACTCCTCGTAGCCCCCGATTCCCTCGTAGTCGTTCAGGAAGTCGCCGGCGCCGTAGAGGATGAGGTGGTTCCGATGCACCTCGATGCCCAGCGGATGGTGCGAGGAGTGGCCGTGGATGATGGCGAAGCCGGCCCGGTCGATCGGGGCATGGGCGAAGGCACGGAATTCGCGCGGGATCTCGTAGCCCCAGTTCGGCCCCCAATGGATCGAGGCGAGGGCAATGTCGCCCGGCCGCTTTGCCGCCCGCACCTGATCCGCGAGCCGCGCCGCAGTCGCCGCCGAGAGGTCGTCGAGCAGGTGCACGCCCGGCCTCCCGGGCGTGGCCGCCCAGTCCCTGGGAATACCGCTCGTGACCGAGCCGAGGCCGAAGACGAGCAGCCGCCGCGCGCCGTCGTTCGAAGCGCCTTCGCCGGTTCCGCCCTGCGCGAGCGGGATCGCCGCCGGTGCCGCCGCCCGCGCGAGGTCGCGCCCGGCGCCGGCGGTGCGGATGCCCGCCCACTCCAGCGTGTCCAGCGTCTCCAGCAGGCCGGCTTCGCCCCAGTCGAGCACGTGGTTGTTCGCCAGCACGCAGCATTCGATGCCTGCGGCCCGGAGGCAGCCGACATTCCGTGGGTGCATGCGGTAGTTGATTCCCTTCGGGGCAGGGGTCGGGCTCGTCGTCACGCTCGTCTCGAGGTTGACGACGCGCAGATCCGCCCGGCGCAGCTCCGCCAGGGCGTCGCCCCAGACATAGGCGAAATCGACCGGCCGCGGGATCGCGCCGTTCGCCCGTTCGGCGAGCGCGACATAGGTCAGGGCAGAGTGGACATGATCTTCGTACAGCGTCGGATCGCTCGGGTGCGGCAAGATCTGGTCGATGCCCCGCGCCAGCATCACATCCCCGCACAGCGCGAGGGTCACCATCTCGGTTGCCTTCCTCTGCTCGTGCTCCGAGGCCGGGGTTTCGGCTCTTCGGCCCTCGCCGCTCGCGGCCGCGATGGCGGCCATGGGCACGGCGGCGAGGACCACCGCCCGCCGCCGCCCGCTGCCGCGTATCCCGCCATCGCGCCCGGCATGGCCGCCGCGCCGGGCGGACGCAGGCGGAGGATTCCGCGGGAATCGGATCGTTCCGGCCATGCTGCCTCGGCCTTACGGGGCGAATGCACGCGTGTGCACACGATCGCTCCGACACCCGCCATGCGCCGTTCTGGCCTCGATCGGACGCAAACGGCCGCTCCCCTGTGGGAGTTGCAGCCGTCTGGCGGTCCGCCGGCCGGCTGGCGGCAGGTTCCAATCTGGCGCGCTTGCCCGCGCGGGCGTGCCTTGATCCTGGTCGCCTTCCCTCTCAGTCAGGCCACAGCCCGCGCAGTTCCGCGGGGGTGACCGCCCTCGCGTCCTCCAGCTCGGCGGCCGGGAGCCGTTCGGCGAGGAAGCCGAGGAAGCCGCGCGCCACCTGTTCCGCATCGATGGCCGGGTCGCGGTGCACGCCCTCGCGGATGCGCTCCAGGAAGGCTTCACGGATCCGGATGCGGAAGGCGTGGCCGGTGGGGCGCCAGCCGTCGTAGTACATGCCGCGCAGCAGCGCCGGCAGTTGCGCGCCGAGGGCGACGGCCTCGTCCAGCGGCAGGCAGTCGCGCAGGGCGTGCGACGCCGCGCGCAGCGCCTGGTAAGCCCTGTCCCGGTCCTGCCAGCCGAGATGCCGCACGAAGGCCTCGATCCAGTCCGCCGTCGCGCGGACCGCCTCGTCAAGCTCCTGGTTGCAGGTCGTCACGGTGCCCTCCTTGCTGCCAGCGGTCCTTGATCGCGTGCGCGCCTGCGCCCGCCACCTCAATGCGCCTCGGCGTGGACCAGGGCCTCGACGGGCCGGCGGGGTGGCCGTTCCCGGTGCTCCGCCGCGTGGCCGAGGGTGAGGATCGCCACTGGCCGCACCCCGGCCTTGAGGCCCAGCAACCGTGCCACGCGCGCCTCGTCGAAGGCGCCGACCCAGCACGAGCCTATGCCCAGAGCCGTTGCCGCGAGCTGGGCGTAGCTCGCGTCGATTGCCGCGTCCTGCGCCGCGAAGAGCGTGGCGCCGCGTTCGCCGTAGCGTGCGCGGCTGCGCGGGGCATCGGCGCAGAACGAGCAGGGTCGGCGTTGTGGCGAGGAAGCCCTGGCCATAGGCCGCCTCGGCAGGTGCGGTCCTGGTCCGCCTTGTCTCGACCTGGATCACGCGGAAGGCCTGAAGGTTGCCGGCCGAGGGTGCTTCGATCATCGCCTCCCGCATCGCGCGGAGCGCCGCGGGCTCGATGGCCCGCGGCTCGAAGGCCCGCACCGACCGGCGCGTGACGACGACATCGAAGAACGACGGCATCCTTCCCTCTCGCCGCATGCGTGGGCCCACCATCGGGCGATGGCGGTCCCCTCGCGCGGAGCATGGATCAGCGGCAGGGCCGGGCCTTGATCCGGATCATCGCGGCGGTGGTGGGCGGAATCCGACGGCGGGTCGGAACGGCGGGGCCGGAACGAGGATGGACTCCCATGACGGGACGATCCCGGCCATGGTGCGGGAGCCCCGCTATCCGGGATCATCCGGAGGTCCAAGCTGACGTGAGCATCATCGTCGCCCTGTGGTTCGGCAATGGCCGGGGAGGGACCTGGATCGGCAGCGACACCACCGTCTGCTCCGACAACATCCGCCAGTCCTTCGGCCCGAAATGGACCGTGCGGCCGCCCTGGGCGATCGGTGTCGCCGGCCATCTGCGCGCGGCGAACGTGCTGTTCCGCGGCGCGGATGCGCTGCTCCAGGGTCTCTCGGATCCGGACGAGTTCGCGCTGCGCGCCCGCGCGCATCTGCAGGCGGACGGCTTCCACGGAGCCGCGGACGAGCGGGGGCCGGTGGACCTCTCGCAGATCGTCATGCTCGCCCACCCCGAGGGCGTCTGGTCCATCGGCGCGGACTTCTCCGTGCTCCCGGTGCCGCCTGGGGAGCTCTGGGCCGAGGGGTCCGGGCGGGAGGTCGCGCTCGGCGCCGGCTACGCGCTGCTGCGGGCCGGAAGCGGCATGGGCGGGGGCGAGATCCTCCGCCGTACGCTCGAGGCCGCGATCGCCCTCGACATCACCTGCGGCGGCGAGGCCTGGACCTGCGAGCTGACAGCAGTGTCGGCGCAGGCCCGGCCGGCCGCCGCTGGGGACAGGGGCGACGCCCGGCCGGACCCGGCGCGGCGGAAGGGCGGGGCGTGACCAAACCGGCCGGCTTGCGTGGCGTGCCGGCGGATCCGTATCACCACCTTGTGTAGCATCGCGGGCGGAGCAGGACCGCCTGCCCTTGCCGTGGGTCGCGCCGGCCCGATAGGCGCGGGGCCGCGAGCCGGTGCAGAAGAACCGAGCCAGGCGGGCAGCCAGCCCGCCCGAAAGAAGAAGGAGGGGGAGGGAATGGCGATGCAGGCGAGCACAACGAGGCGCGGCCTCCTGGCCGGCGGCGCGGCTGCGGCGGTGGCCGGCGCTGCCCTGGGCACGGCGCGGCGCAGTGCGGCCCAGCGCGGCGGGGGAGAGGCGGTGCGGATCGGCCTGATCCTCCCCATGACCGGTCCCTTCGCCTCCACCGGCCGTCAGGTCGAGGCGGCGGTGCGCGCCTATCTCGGTGCCAATGGCGAGACCTTCGGCGGCCGGCGCGTGGAGCTGCTGGTGCGCGACGATACCGGCGTCGCGCCCGACATCACCCGCCGCCTGGCGCAGGAGCTGGTGGTGCGGGAGCGCGTGCGCTTCCTCGCCGGCTTCGGCCTGACGCCGCTCGCCCTCGCCGCCGCGCCGATCGCGACCGAGGCCAAGGTGCCGATGGTGGTGATGGCGGCCGCGACCAGCATCATCGTGCAGCGCTCGCCCTACATCCTGCGCACCAGCTTCACCCTGCCGCAGGCGACGGTGCCGATCGCCGACTGGGCGGCGCGGAACGGCATCCGCAATTGCGCGACGCTGGTCTCCGACTACGCGCCCGGCCTCGACGCGGAGCGCGCCTTCAAGGAGCGCTTCACCGCCGCCGGCGGGCGCGTGCCGCTGGAGCTGCGCGCGCCGCTGCGCAACCCGGACTTCGCGCCTTTCCTCCAGCGCGTGCACGACGCGAAGCCGGAGGCGCTGTTCATCTTCGTCCCCTCCGGCGAGGGGGCGGCGGCGATGAAGCAGTTCGCCGAGCGCGGCCTGAGAGAGGCCGGCATCCGCCTGATCGGCACCGGCGACCTGACCGACGACGACATCCTCAACGACATGGGCGAGCCCGCCATCGGCGTCGTAACCAGCCACCACTACTCGGCCGCGCATGACAGCGCCGAGAACCGCGCCTTCCTCGCCGCCTACCGCAGGGTCGCGCCGGACGTGCGGCCGAATTTCATGGCCGTCGGCGGCTGGGACGGGATGCACCTGATCGCGGAGGGGCTGAAGCGCGCCGGTGGCGGGGCCAGCGGGGACCAGTTGCTCGCCGCCATGAAGGGCCTGTCCTGGACCAGCCCGCGCGGGCCGATCACGATCGACGCCAACACGCGCGACATCGTGCAGGACATCTACATCCGCCGGGTCGAGCGCCGCGACGGCCAGCTCTGGAACATCGAGTTCGACCGGATCGCGCAGGTGCGCGACCCGGGCACCTGAGCGCGCCGCTCGCGCACTCGCCATGCTGACCGTCCTGCTCGACGGCGTCGCCAGCGGCATGCTGCTATTCGTGCTGGCCTGCGGCCTGTCGGTGACGCTGGGACTCATGAATTTCGTCAACCTGGCGCATGGCGCCTTCGGCATGGCGGGCGGCTACGTCTGCGTGGTGCTGCTGAACCGCTACGGCGTGCCCTTCCTGGCCTGCCTCGTGGCGGCCGCCCTCTTCGCAGCGCTGCTCGGGGCGGTGCTGGAGCGCACGCTGTATCGCTGGCTCTACGGGCGGGACCATCTCGACCAGGTGCTGTTCTCGATCGGCCTCGTCTTCATGGCCTCGGCGGTGGTGGACTGGCTGATGGGGGCGCGGCAGCAGCTCATCACCCTGCCGGGCTGGCTGCAGGGGCGGATCGAGATCGGCGGCGGGCTGGCCACGATCGGCGTCTATCGGCTGTTCCTGATCGCACTGTGCGGCGCGATCGTGCTGGCGCTGCATCTCGGCCTGGTGCGCACGCGCTTCGGCAGCCGGCTGCGCGCGGCGGTGGACGACGCGGTGGTGGCGCGCGGCCTCGGCATCCCGGTGGACCGGATCTTCGCCGTGACCTTCGCGGTGGGATCGGGTCTCGCCGGCCTCGGCGGCGCGCTGGGGGTGGAGGTGCTGGGGCTCGATCCGACCTTCCCGCTGAAATACCTGGTCTATTTCCTGATCGTCGTGGCGGTCGGCGGGGCCAACACGATCCTCGGGCCGTTCCTCGCGGCGCTGCTGCTCGGCGTCGTGGACGTGGCCGGCAAGTACTACGTGCCGGAGGTCGGCGCCTTCGTGATCTACACGGCCATGGTCGTGCTGCTGCTGCTGCGCCCGCAGGGCCTGCTCGCGCGGGGTGGGGCGCGGTGAGCGGCGGCGGCACGACCCTCGCGGCCGCCGTCCCGGCGCGGACGGGGCAGGCGGCGCAGCCGGGTCGCCGCTGGGGACTGTTCGCGGCGGAGGGCCTGTTCTGGGCCGCCTGGCCCGCCGCCTACTTCGCCTTCCCGGACTACCTGCCGCTGCTGTCGCAGGTGGCGATCGCGGCGCTCTTCGCCCTCTCGCTCGACCTGCTGGTGGGCTATGCGGGGGTGGTCACGCTCGGCCATGCGGCCTTCTTCGGGCTCGGCGCCTACACGGCGGGGCTGCTGGCGGTGCATGGCTGGGGGGAGCCGCTCTCCGGCCTGGCAGCGGCGGCCGCGGCGGCGGCGCTGCTCGGCCTCGTCACCGCGCCGCTGGTGCTGCGCGGCGGGGAGCTCGCGGGGTTGATGGTGACGCTCGGCCTCGGGCTGATGCTCTACGAGGCGGCGAACAAGGCCGCCGCCGTCACCGGCGGCGCGGACGGGCTGCAGGGCGTGGAGATCTGGCCCGTGCTCGGCCTCTGGCGCTTCGACCTGTTCGGGCGCACGGCCTATCTCTACAGCCTCGCCGTGCTGTTCCTGATGTTCCTGCTGGCGCGCCTGATCGTGTCCTCGCCCTTCGGCCTGGCGCTGCGCGGCATCCGGGCGAATGCGTGGCGCATGCACGCGATCGGCACGCCGGTGCGGGCGCGGCTGGTCGCGGCCTATGTGCTCGCCGGTGCCTTTGCCGGGGTGGCGGGGGCGCTGCTCGCGCAGACGACGCAGTTCGTCTCGCTCGAGGTGCTGGCCTTCCAGCGCTCGGCGGAGGGGCTGCTGATGCTGGTGCTGGGTGGGCTCGGCCGCCTCTATGGCGGGCTGATCGGTGCGGTCGCCTTCATGGTCGCGCACCACGTCCTCTCGGGAGTGACGCCGCAGTTCTGGCAATTCTGGATCGGCGCGGCGCTGGTCGTGCTGGCCATCGCGGGCCGCGGCGGGCTGCTCGGGCTGCTGAAGGCGGTGTGGGCGCGGCTGCTCTCGCGCCGCCGCGGCGGCGGGAGCACGGCGCAGTGACGGCGCCCGCCGCCGCGCTCGAGACCCGCGGCCTCACGCGGCATTTCGGCGGCTTCACGGCGGTGGACGGCGTCTCCTTCACGCTCGTGCCCGGGTCGCGGCATGCGCTGATCGGGCCGAACGGGGCCGGCAAGACCACCTTCGTCAACCTGCTGACCGGCGCGATCCGCCCCAGCGCAGGCGCGGTGCTGCTGGAGGGGCGGGAGGTCACCGGACTGCCGCAGCATCTGCGGGTGAAGCGCGGCCTCGCGCGCACCTTCCAGATCAACCAGCTCTTCCCCGACCTCGCACCGATCGAGGCCGTCACCCTCGCCCTCGCCGAGCGCGAGGGGCTGACCGCGCGCTGGTGGCGGCCCGTGCGCGCCCATCGCGCGCTGGAGGCGGAGGCCGCCACGCTGCTCGCGCGCCTGCGCTTCGCGCCGGTCGAGATGGCGGCGCCGACGCGCGACCTTCCCTATGGCCGCCAGCGGTTGCTGGAGATCGCGCTCGCCCTGGCGTTGCGGCCCCGCGTCCTGCTGCTCGACGAGCCCGCCGCCGGCGTGCCGCCGGAGGAGAGCCGCGAGGTGCTGGAGGCCGTCGCCGCCCTGCCGCGCGACGTGACCGTGCTGCTGATCGAGCACGACATGGACCTCGTCTTCCGCTTCGCCGAGCGCATCACCGTGCTCGCCCAGGGCGCAGTGCTGGCCGAGGGCACGCCGGAGGCGGTGGCGCGCGATCCCCGCGTGCGCGAGGTCTATCTCGGCGAGGCCACGGCGCATGGCTGATCCCCTGCTGCGGCTGGACGGCATCTCCGCCGGCCACGGCGCGGCACTGGCGATTCACGAGGTGAGCCTTGAGGTGGCGGAGGGCGAGGCGCTGGCCCTTCTCGGCCGCAACGGCGCGGGCAAGACGACGCTGATCGCGACGGCGATGGGCGCTGCCCGGCTGTTCCGCGGCCGTCTCTGGTTCGCCGGGCAGGAGATCACGCGCCTGCCGAGCGAGCGGCGCGCCGCGCTCGGCCTCGGCTGGGTGCCGCAGGAGCGCAACGTGTTCCGCTCCCTGACCGTCGAGGAGAACCTGACCGCGGTGGCGCGCCCCGGCGGGCCCTGGACCCTGCGGCGCGTCTATGAACTGTTCCCGCGCCTTGAGGAGCGGCGGCGAACCCTGGGCTCCGCCCTCTCCGGCGGCGAGCAGCAGATGCTCGCGATGGGGCGTGCGCTGATGCTGAACCCGCGCCTTCTGCTCCTCGACGAGCCGTTGGAAGGGCTCGCCCCGGTGACCGCGCAAGGCCTGCTCGGGGCGATCCAGCGCATGACGCGGGCCGAGGGCATGGCGGCCATCATCGTTGAGCAGCACGCGCGCCAGATCCTCCCCATCACCGACCGCGTCGCGATCCTGGAGCGCGGCCGGCTCGTTCATCTCGGCGCGAGCGAGGCGCTGCTGCGCGCGCCCGCGATCGCCGAGCGCTATCTCGGCGTCGCCGCCGCCGTCGTGCCGGCCTCGGTGCCGCCGGGCTGACCGATCAGAAGAGGGAACCAAGCCATGCCCAACGGCAAGCCTCCCTTCCGCGCCGACCATGTCGGCAGCCTGCTCCGCCCGCCCGAACTGCGCGAGGCCCGCGCCGCCCACGCCGCCGGCAGGCTCGACGCCGCCGCCCTGCGCGAGGTCGAGGACCGCTGCATCCGCGATGCCATCGCCCGGCAGAAGCAGATCGGCCTGAAGGCCGTCACCGATGGCGAGTACCGCCGCGCCTTCTGGCATTTCGACTTCCTCGCCAGGCTCGGCGGCGTCGAGATGTACGAGGCCGAGCAGGGCATCCAGTTCAAGGGCGGGCAGACCAAGGCCTATGGCCTGAAGGTGACGGGCCCGATCCGCTACCGGCACCACCCCTTCGTCGAGGACTTCAAGTTCGTCGCCGCGAATGCCGGTGGTGCCGTCCCGAAGCAGACCATCCCCTCGCCCTCCGTCCTGCACTACCGCGGCGGGCGCAAGGCGGTGGACACGCACACCTATCCGGACATGGAGGGCTTCTTCGCCGATCTCGGCGCCGCCTACGCCGAGGCGGTGCAGGACTTCGCGCGCGCCGGCTGCCGCTACCTTCAGCTCGACGAGGTGAACATCGCCTATCTCTGCGACCCCGAGCAGATCGCCATGCTCAAGGCGCGCGGCGAGGAGACGGAGGGGCTGCTGCAGCGCTACGCGGCACTGATCAACCGCGCGATCGAGGGGCGCCCCGCGGACATGGTGATCTCCATGCATCTGTGCCGGGGCAATTTCCGCTCCATGCACATCGCCTCCGGCGGCTACGACCCGGTGGCGGAGGTGCTGTTCAACGGCATCAACGTGGATGCCTACTTCATGGAGTACGACACCGAGCGCGCCGGCACCTTCGCGCCGCTGCGCTTCGTGCCCAAGGGCAAGACCGTCGTGGTCGGCCTGGTGACGAGCAAGACCGGCACGCTCGAGGACAAGGACGCGCTCAGGCGGCGACTGGACGAGGCGGCGAAATACGTGCCGCTGGAGCAGCTCGCGATCAGCCCGCAATGCGGCTTCGCCTCCACCGAGGAGGGCAACCTGCTCACCGAGGAGGAGCAGTGGGCCAAGCTCGCCCGCTGCGTCGAGGTGGCGCGCGAGGTCTGGGGCGAGGTCTGAGGCCCGGAGCGGGCGGGCAGCGCGCCGCTCGTGCGTCCGCCGCGGCGCTTCCTTGCCGCGGTTGCCGGTGGGACGGCCGGCGCGCTCGGATGTTGACGGCGCGTGCCGGGCTATAGCCGGGCTGGTCGCCACCTGTTCGGGAGCCTGCGCCGGAACCCTCGCCCGTGTCTCCGGGCGGGCAGCGGGTGCGGCTGGCGGGCCCGTCCACGGTGCCGTCCCGGCAATCGCACCGCACTGGGTGGACGGACACCACCCCTCCGCCCCTGGCCACGCCCTACATCGACCTCGTCCACCCGGAGGACCGCGAGCGGACGGGGGCGCAGATCGCCCGGCTGCGCGCGGGGAAGCGGGTCGAGTGGTTCGAGAACCGCATGAGGCGCGGGGGCCCCCCCCCCCCCCGGCCCGCCCCCCGCGCCGCCCGCCCCCCGCCCGGGGGCGGGC
>JADGHI010000067.1 GCA_019689515.1 Acetobacteraceae bacterium
CCCGAGGAAGGCATAGGTCAGCGGGTCCGGCGCGCCGGGCAGGTGGCCGTAGCCCTGCCGGATCAGCAGCGGGAAGGTGGCCGAGAGCCCCGAGAAGGTGCCGAAGGTCATGACGTAGAGGATCGTCATGACCAGCGCATGCTTCAGCCGAAAGATGTCGAACTGCTCTCGCAGGTTGGCCCGCACCGGCACGCTGCGCAGCAGGACCCAGGCGAGTACGGCGAACAGCAGCACGAAGGGCGCGTAGACTAGCGCCGCGTTCTGCAGCCAGACCTGCGTCTGCCCCCCGCCTCGCCCGGTGAGCGTCTGCGGCGCGCCCGCCAGGACGCCGAACAGCGCCAGACCGATCACCCAAGGCGTGAGGAACTGCACCACCGAGACGCCAAAATTCCCCACCCCCGCCTGGATCGCCAGCGCCGTGCCCTGCAGCCGCTTCGGGAAGAACAGGCTGGTCGAGGGCATGAAGGAGGAGAAGTTGCCGCCGCCGAGCCCGGCCGCGAAGGCGAGCAGCATCAGCACCCAGTAGGGCGTGTCCGGGTTCTGCACCGCCCAGGCCCAGCCGAGGATCGGCACCAGCAGCAGCAGCGTGGAGATCGCGACCACATGCCGCGTGCCGTAGATCGGCGTGAGGAAGGCGTGGATGATGCGCAGCGTCCCGCCCGCCAGCCCCGGCAGCGCCGTGAGCCAGAAGAGCTGCGAGGGCGTGAGGCGGAAGCCGATGCCGGGGAGCTGAGTGACCAGCGCGCTCACCATGAACCACGCCGCGAAGGCGAGCAGCAGGCTGGCGGTGGTGATGACAAGGGTGCGCCGCGCAAGCGGCCGCCCCTCCGCTTCCCAGCGTGGATCCTCCGGGTCCCAGGTGCGGAGCCAGGTGCCGCCGCCGCTACGCGCCACGGCCTTCCTCCCTCTCAGCGCGCCGCCGCCGGCGCGGGGAGGTCGAGCCGCGCGCGCACCGCCCCGAGGCTGGCGGAAAGGCCCGCGGTCTCGCCGTCCACCAGCGCGATCTGCGGCGGCACGCCGTTGCGCGCGCGCCAGAGCGCCCAGAGCGCGCCGGTCTGGTCCACGCTCGCGCCATGCACCAGCGCGGGCAGGTTGCCCGGATCGGCAAGCAGTTCGCCGAAGCGGCGCAGCACCTCGTCATCCGGCACCGGGCCCTGGACCGGCAGGTGGTGATAGCGGATGCGCGCGAACTCGGCATTGCGCCGCTCCTCCGCGGCGCGCGCGGGATCGGGCTGGAGGTCGATGATGGAATTGAAGCCGAGGCGCTTCGCCTCGCGCACGCCGAGCTCCGTCAGCGGGCCGGAGAGCGCGATCCGTGGGGTGGCCCGATGGTAGCGCGGGATGCGCCGCTCGCTGATCTCGTCGCCGGTGGGCGCGAGGCCGGGCATCGGTGCGGTGCCGCCACCTGGCTGCGCACGCTGCGCCGGGCCCGGCTGGGCCTCCGCCTGTCCCAGGAAGCCGCCGGCAACGGCGAGGCCAACCGCCGCGGCGAGCAGCGCATGGCGGCGGCAGTGCCGCCGCATCACACGCCTTCCTTGGCGATGTTGGCGTTGCGGCGCACGATCTGCCAGCCGGGGCGGCCGAGATACCAGATCGGCGCCGACCACACATGCACCATGCGAGTGAAGGGCACGAGGAAGAACAGCGCCATGCCGGCGACGATGTGGATCTTGTAGATCCAGGGCACGCCTTCGAGCAGGTGCGCGCTGCCCGCCCTGAACAGCAGGATGGAGCGCGCCCACTCCGCCATCACCAGCATGTAGGTGCCGTCGATGTTGTGCAGCGACCACCAGATCCCGACGATGCCGAGCCAGAGCTGGAAGTAGATGAACAGCAGGATGAAGATGTCCGTCGGCTTGCTGGTCTGGCGGATGCGCGGATCGTAGAGCCGCCGGTGGATCAGCAGCGCGCCGCCGATGGCCGCGGTCAGCGCGAAGATGCCGCCCACCACGATGGACATGATCTGCTTGCCCTTCGTCGTCACGCCGAGGGCGTGATAGACCTCGGGCGGCGTCAGCAGCCCGAAGGTGTGGCCGAGGAACAGGCCCAGGATGCCGATGTGGAACAGGTTGCTGCCCCAGACGAGCTGCCGCCGGCGCAGGAATTGCGAGGACTGGCTGCGCCAGGTGAACTGGCTGCGGTCGAACCGCGCCCAGCTCCCGAGGAAGAAGGCGATCATGCAGAGATAGGGAAAGAAGCCGAAGAGGAACTGGTTGAGCCAGTCCATGTCCGCGGTCTCCTCAGGCTCGTCGGGGCTTGTCGGTTCCTGCCGCCGCGTCGGCGGCCGCCGCCTCGAAGCGGGCGACGATCTCGGCGGCCTTGGGGCAGGGCTCGTTGGGCGCGACGGGCTCCATGAAGGAGACGGGCGCCTCCTCATAGGCCGCGTCGAGCGCCTCGGGCGTGTGGTCGGGCACGTCCTCCGCGACGCGGGCCGCGACCGCCTCCGCATCGGCGGGGCGGGCGGCGAGCGCCCCCAGGGCGCGCATCACGGCCGCGTAGCCCGCGGCGCCGCGCCCCTCCAGCCGCAGCGCGAGCAGGGCGACGATGTCCGAGATCTCGCCGAGCAGCGCGCGCGCCTCCGCCTCATCCGGGCGCGTCGCAGCGTATTCCAGGAAGACCGGCAGGAAGTCCGGCAGCTCCTCACCCGCGAGTTCCAGGCCGGCGGCGCGGTAGTCGTCGATCAGAGCGGCCATCGCGGCGCCGCGGTCGCGGTCGTCGCCATGGACGTGCTGGAACAGATACAGCGAGAGCGAGGGCGCGCCGTCGAACAGCCCGACATAGGCGCCCTCGGCCTCAAGCGGCGCGGCGGCCGCGAGGTGCTCCGCGAACTCTGCCGCCGCCACCGCCTCGGGCGGCAGGCCGGGCGCGCGGAGGATCGCCGCCACCTCCGGCATCGCAGCGCGCAGCCCCTCCTCCGGGTAGAGCAGCAGCGCGGCGAGCGCCTTCAGCGGGGCGCGCAGCGCCGTCATCTACCTGGTCTCCACGGGGAAGCGCTCTCCGCGCGTCTTGCGCGTGTCCTGGCCCCACAACATGAAGCGGCTGTTGCCCTCGCTGCTGGTCTGGCTGAAATGGAAGCCGGCGATGCCGCGCTGATCGTAGGCGTTCGCCGCGACCTCCTTGTGCGAGGTCGGGATGACGAAGCGGTCCTCGTAGTTGGCGATCGCCATCACGCGGTACATCTCCTCGACCTGCGCCTCGGTGAGGCCCACGGCCTCCGGGATGGAGGGATCGCGGATCTCCTCGATGTGCCGCTTGCGCATGTAGGCGCGCAGCGCGAGCAGCTTGCGCAGCGCGAGCCGGACCGGCGCCTCCGCCCCCGCGGTGAGCAGGTTGGCGAGGTAGCGGATCGGGATGCGCAGGCTGTCGATGTCCGGGATGCCGTCGAGGGTTGCGATCGCGCCGGCGTCCGCCGCTTCCTGGATCGGCGAGAGCGGCGGGATGTACCAGACCATCGGCACGGTCCGGTATTCCGGGTGCAGCGGGAAGGCGACCTTCCACTCGCACGCCATCTTGTACACCGGCGAGCGCTGCGCCGCCTCGATCCATCGCTCGTGCACGCCGTCGGCCTTCGCCTGGGCGATCACCCCGGGGTCGTGCGGGTCGAGGAAGATGTCGAGCTGCGCCTGGTAGCAGTGCTGTGGATTCGCCTGCGCCGCGACCTCGGCGATGCGGTCGGCGTCGTAGAGCATCACGCCGAGGTAGCGCAGCCGCCCGACGCAGGTCTCGGAGCAGACGGTGGGCTGGCCGCTCTCGATCCGCGGGTAGCAGAAGATGCACTTCTCCGACTTCCCCGTGTGCCAGTTGTAGTAGACCTTCTTGTAGGGGCAGCCGGTGACGCACATGCGCCAGCCGCGGCACTTCTCCTGATCGATCAGGACGATCCCGTCCTCCTCCCGCTTGTAGATCGCGCCCGAGGGGCAGGCGGCGAGGCAGGAGGGATTCAGGCAGTGCTCGCAGAGCCGCGGCAGGAACATCAGGAAGGAGTTCTCGAACTCCCCGTAGATCGCCTTCTCGACGTCGCGGAAGTTGTAGTCCCGCGCGCGCTTGCGGAATTCCGTGCCGAGGGACTCCTCCCAGTTCGGTCCCCACCGGATCTTCTCCATCCGCTCGCCGGTCACGATGGAGACCGGGCGGGCGGTGGGCGCCGCCTCGCTCTCCGGCGCATGGTGGATGTAGGAGTACTCGAAGTCGAAGGGCTCGTAGAAGTCGTCGATCTCCGGCAGCTCGGGGTTGGCGAAGATCTTGGAGAGGATGCGCCACTTGCCGCCGGTCCTGGGGCGCAGCGCGCCACCGCGCCCGAGCACCCAGCCACCGAGCCAGCGCTGCTGGTTCTCCCAGTCCTTGGGATAGCCGATGCCGGGCTTGCTCTCGACGTTGTTCCACCACGCGTACTCGACGCCCTGCCGCGTGGTCCAGACCTGCTTGCAGGTGACGGAGCAGGTGTGGCAGCCGATGCACTTGTCGAGGTTCAGGACCTTGCCGATCTGTGCGCGGATCCTCATCGCAGCGCCTCCTGCGTCTGGGCCAGCCGGGTCCTGGGCAGGGGCCTCTCGCCCGAGGTGGTCTCGTCCTCGCGCATGTAGGGCTTCTTCTCCTCGAGCGGCCGGTCGCGCCAGTCCACCACCGCCATCTTCCGCAAGGCCACGTACTCGTCCCGGTTCGAGCCGACCGTGCCGTAGTAGTTGAAGCCATAGGCATACTGCGCGTAGCCGCCGATCATGTGCGTCGGCTTCAGCGTCACGCGGGTGACGGAGTTGTGGATCCCGCCGCGGTTGTGCGTGATCTCGCTGCCCGGCACGTTCGCGGTGCGCTCGGCCGCGTGGTACATGAAGGCCGTGCCGCGCGGGATGCGCTGGCTGACCACGGCGCGCGCCACCAGCGCGCCGTTGCGGTTGAAGGCCTCGATCCAGTCGTTGTCCTCGATCCCCGCCCCGGCCGCGTCCGTCTCGTTGATCCAGACGATCGGGCCGCCGCGTGCCAGCGTCAGCATGATCAGGTTCTCGGTGAAGGTGCTGTGGATGCCCCATTTCTGGTGGGGAGTGAGGAAATTGAGCAGCAGCACCGGGTTGCCGTTGTCGTGCGCGCGCGCGACCTCCTCGGGCACCGAGCGCGTGTCGATCGGCGGGCGCCAGGTCGCGAATTGCTCGCCGAAGTCGCGCATCCAGGCATGGTCCTGGTAGAGCTGCTGGCGGCCCGTCAGCGTGCGCCACGGGATCAGCTCGTGAACGTTGGTCCAGCCGGCGTTGTAGCAGACCTCGTGGCTCTCGATCCCCGACCAGACCGGCGAGGTGAGGATCGGCCGCGGCTGCGCGGCGATGTCGCGGAAGCGGATCCTCTCCTCCGCGCGGCTCGCGATCAGGTGTCTGTGGTCGCGCCCCGTCGCCTTGGACAGCGCCGCCCAGGCCTTCAGCGCGACGTGGCCGTTGGTTTCGGGCGCCAGCGTCAGCAGGGTCCTGATGGCGTCGAGGTCGGCGTGCAGCCGCGGCCGGCCGGCGCGCCCGCCAGCCGGCTCCGGCACGTTCACCTCGGCGAGGTAGCGCAGCTCCTCCTTCGTGTCCCACTGGATGCCCTTGGTGCCGTTGCCGAGCTCCCCGAGCAGCGGGCCGAGGGTGGTGAAGCGGTCGAACACCGCCGTGTAGTCCCGCCGGACCACCGTGATCGCCGGCATGGTGGCGTTTGGCCGCGGCTCCACCTCGCCGCGCTTCCAGTCCTGCACCCCGTAGGGCTGCCCGAGCTCGGCCGGCGTGTCCTTGCCGAGCGGCGTCAGCACCACGTCCTCCTCGATGCCGAGATGCCCCGGCGCGAGGCGCTGGAACCCCTCCGCGATGCTGCGGAAGATCGCCCAGTCCGTCCGTGCGCCCCAGACCGGATCCACCGCCGCCTGAAGCGGATGGATGAAGGGATGCATGTCGGTGGTGTTGAGGTCGTTCTTCTCGTACCAGCTCGCGGTCGGCAGCACGACGTCGCTGAACAGCGTCGTCGTGTTCATCCGGAAGTCGATCGTCACCAGCAGGTCGAGCTTCCCCTCCGGCGCCCGCTCGTGCCACACGACCTCCTGCGGCCGCTGGTCGCCGCCCTCGTTCAGCGCGTTGTTGCGCGCGCCGAGCAGGTGCTTGAGGAAGTACTCGTGCCCCTTGCCCGAGGCGCCGAGCAGGTTGGCGCGCCAGACGAACAGGTTGCGCGGCCAGTTCTCCGGCGCGTCCGGATCCTCGCAGGCCATGCGGATCGCGCCGGAGCGAAGCGACTCCACCACATGCTCCGCCGGCTCGCGCCCCGCCGCCCGCGCCTCGCGCGCCACCGCGATCGGGTTGCGGTCGAGCTGCGGCGAGCTCGGCAGCCATCCCATGCGCTCGGCGCGGACGTTGCAGTCGATCAGCGTCATGCCCGACCAGCGCGCCTCATCGGCGAGCGGCGAGAGGATCTCCTGCGGCCGCAGCCGCTCGTAGCGCCACTGGTCGGTGTGGGCGTAGAAGTAGCTCGTGCCGTTCATGTGCCGCGGCGGGCGGTACCAGTCCGTGGCGAAGGCCACCGGCAGCCAACCGGCGAGGGGGCGAAGCTTCTCCTGGCCCACATAGTGCGCCCAGCCGCCGCCAGACTTTCCGACGCAGCCGCACAGCACCAGCATCGCCATGATGGCGCGGTACGACATGTCCATGTGGTACCAGTGGTTCAGCCCCGCGCCGACGATCACCATGGATCGCCCCTTCGTCGCCTCCGCGTTCCGCGCGAAGCCGCGCGCGACGGCGACGATGCGGTCGCGCGGCACGCCGGTGATGCGCTCCGCCCAGGCCGGCGTGCAGGGCTGGTCCGCGTCGTAGCCGGCGGCGCCCGGCGCGGCGTCATGCGCCAAGCCGTAATTCGCGATGAGCAGGTCGAACACGGTGGCGGCGCGCACCTCGCGCCCGTCCTTCAGCCGCACGCGGCGCACCGGCACGGCGCGGCGCAGCACCGGCGGGTGGTCCGTAGTGCCGAGGCGCCCCGTGGTGCCGAAATACGGGAACAGCACCTCCTCGACGCTCGCGCCCGGCGCTCCGTGCAGCGTGATCCGTGGCGTGATCTCGTGCCCGTCCGCGCCGTCACGCGGCTCCAGGTTCCACCTGCCTGGGTCGCCCCAGCGGAAGCCCGCCGTGCCTTGCGGGGCGACGATGCGGTCCTCCCGCTCGTCCCACACCACCGGCTTCCAGTCCGGGTTGTTCGCCTGTCCGAGCGCACCCCCGAAGTCGGCTGCGCGAAGGAAGCGGCCTGCCTTCAGCCCTTCCGCGCCCTGCTCGAGCTCCACGAGGAAGGGCAGGTCGGAGTAGCGGCGGACGTAGTCCTGGAAGTAGGGCACCTGCCGGTCGAGGAAGAACTCCTTCAGGATCACATGCCCGAAGGCCAGCGCCAGCGCCGCGTCCGTCCCGCGCGTCGGATGCATCCACATGTCGGCGAAGCGCGCGACCTCGGCGAAGTCCGGCGTGATCACCACGCTCTTCGTCCCGCGGTAGCGGCTCTCGGTGTAGAAATGCGCGTCCGGGGTCCGCGTCATCGTGACGTTGGAGCCCCAGAGGATCAGGAAGCCGGCGTTGTACCAGTCCGCGCTCTCCGGCACGTCGGTCTGCTCGCCGAAGGTCTGGGGCGAGGAGGGCGGCAGGTCGCAGTACCAATCGTAGAAGGAGATGCAGGTACCGCCGATGAGCGAGAGGTAGCGCGCGCCGCCGGCATAGCTCACCATGCTCATCGCCGGGATCGGCGAGAATCCCGCGACGCGGTCCGGCCCCCAGGTCTTCACCGTGTGGACGTTCGCGGCGGCGATCATCTCGTCCACCTCGGCCCAGCCGACGCGCACGAAGCCGCCGAGGCCGCGCACCTTCTGGTAGTCGCGGCGCTTCTCCGGATCCTCCACGATGCTCGCCCAGGCCTGCACCGGGTCTGTGTGCCTGAGCTTCGCGGCGCGCCAGTGGGCGAGCAGGCGACCGCGCACCAGCGGATACTTGATGCGGTTCGAACCGTAGAGATACCAGGAATAGCTCGCCCCGCGCGGGCAGCCACGCGGCTCGTGGTTGGGCAGGTCGGGCCGCGTGCGCGGGTAGTCGGTCTGCTGCGTCTCCCACGTCACCAGCCCGTTCTTGACGTAGATCTTCCAGGAACAGGAGCCGGTACAGTTCACGCCGTGGGTGGAACGCACGATCTTCTCGCTCTGCCAGCGCGAGCGGTAATTGTCCTCCCAGCTCCGGTTCTCGTCGGTGACGACGCCGTGTCCGCCGGCGAAGGTCCCCTGGTACTTGCGGAAGAACAGCAGGCGATCGACGAACTGGCTCAAGGACCCTTCCCTCCTCGGAGCGGCCTTGTGCGGGGCGCGGCCCATCGCTGGGCGGAGACAAGCGCTTCGTCCAACACTGCATGTGCCACATGGGCGATGGAACAGGGCTCACATCCGTGCGCGCATTGCGTAAGTGGACCGGATGACGCCGCGCCGTCGCCGGCACGATTGCAGCGGTTTCCGGCGGCGGCCGGATCGGTCGGCCGCGCCAGTGCCCCGAACGTCCGGACGCGTATCAGTGCTGGCGCGCAAGGCGTCGCGCATCGCAGCCTGCGCCTAGCGTCTCGCGGTCGCGCCCTCAGGCGCCGCCTGCTGCGAAATCCTCCCCATCGCCGGGCATGGTCCGTTCAGCCACGCCCACCGGCCGGTCGGCGAGAATGTGCCCATTCACCACCTTGGTGAGGCGGTCGCAGCAGCGCGCAGGGCGCGGGTCGCTAGGCGACGATTAGGTCTGTATCCGGCCCTCAAGTAGGACGCGGAAGACTGTGATCCATACGAAGGGCAGCCCGCGACTGTTGATCGCGGTACGACACGCACGCGCCGCTCTTCGCGCGCGGAACTTCGCACGCCGATAAAGGGCATGACCAGGGCAGCCAATGCCAGGCGGCCCGTCTCATCGGCTAGGGCGGCGTGGCCTGAGGCACCACGGCGCGCGCCGCGCCTCGGCCATCGCATCGGCACGGCTGATGCCGATGTCCCTCAGCGTGTGGTCATCGGCCTCGGCGAGCTGTCGTCGCGTCACGACGGTGCGGAGCAAGAGGGCGAACTGTCGTCGCAGGTTCGGCCATTCGCCCAGCTTGGGTAGCGCCGCGCCCAGGGACAGGGACACGTCGTCGTCGGTTCTGCTTGTCATGCGACACGTCCGTCCGCAGAATGAAGCAGCGCGAAGGAACTCCCGCCAGCCGCCGGGCGGCCAGGAGAATTCCTGGAGAGCAATGGCAAGGACAAAGATTCCAGCCATTCCAACCGTGGCCCGGTGTGCCGCCATCCGGGTCGGGAGGGTGCCGCGCGAGGACGGCAGGACCGTTGCGAACCGCTACGAGGCCAAGGGACTTCGCCGCCAAGTTGCGCCTGACCGCAGCCGCGCTCGGCTGCGACAGCCAGAAGGCGCTGGACGCGGCATTCCGCGCCGCCGACCCGAACACCGCCTTCGACCTCGCGCGATCCTACAAGTGGATACAGGGACGGTCGCTGCCGCGCTCCCCCAGGCTCTACGCCGAATGGGCGAGGCTGCTGGACACCGGCCACACCGCTGATTGGCTCCTTGCCTGCGACCTCGATGCCTTCGTGCTGGCCGTCGCCTCCCGTTACGGGCTGTCGCCGGATGCGCTGCGCGAGCGGGTCGGAGCCGCCCCCGCGACGCGCGCGCTGGAGCCTCGGGATTCGTTCATGTGCGGCGCCTACGCCACCTATACGCGGGCGCAGTCACCCCATTTCGCTGGCCGGCTGCTGCGCGGCTCCATCGTCATCGTCCCGGCGCCGCGACCGGCCGACGGAATGGTGGCAACGCTGGTGCAGCACTTCGCGGGCATGCGCGCCGCCTTCGAAGGGCCGGCGCTCGTCATGGGCAGCGGCCTTGCGCTGCAGCTGCGCAGCACGACGGGAACCCTTGCCCCGGCCTTCTGCGCCCTGTTCCGCCCGACGCCGCCCGCGAGCCTGCTGGCGGGCATGATCTGCAGCTACACCGCGCTGCATCCCGGCACCCAGCCGCCCTACGCGACCCGCATCCTGGCGGTGCGGGTGCCCGATGCGGCAGCCGACACGATCGAGGCATCGAACCGATACCTCGACCTGCACGAGGATCCCGGGCGCGACCTGGCCGCACTCGGGCTGCCGATCGCGGAAGCCGCGGACCTGCCGGCGCGCCTCGCCGCATGGGTCCAGGGCGACAAGGAGGCAGGCGCGGTCGGCACTCGCCTCTCGCCTGAAGAGTACGCGGAGCTGGTCGCTGCCTGCGACCGGCTGTGGATCTCCGCCCTCACCCGCGCCGCCTGAGCACCCGAAGGGGCGCCATGCGCCTCGCCCGGCCAGCAGCGACGACCCTGGCCGCTGCCGCTACCGATCGCCCGGCCGAGCCTGCCTGAACATAAACTTCGCACGCACCGGTCACGAGGACGCTCCGCGGCCCAACCTGCCGCGGATTTCACCCCCCGGGTCCGGACGCCGCAGCGGATCGGGTTCGAAGCCGAACACCACTCCGCTGCAGGTCCTTGCCTGACGCGCGGCTTCACGCCTCCGGGCGTGTCCCCCGTGGGCGGTCGCAGCGTCTAGCCGCCCGCCGGCGCCGCGACTCCCGCCTGTCCGCCCGGCGCGCTCGCCAGCGGCACGCCCTTCGACGTCGAGTACTCGAAATGCAGCTCCTGCCCGGGGAAGATCCGCGAATACATCGCGTGCGCCGCCATCGCCGCCTCGGAGAAGCCCTGCAGGATCAGCTTGAGCTTGCCCGGATAGGTCGCAACATCGCCGATCGCATACACGCCAGGCAGGCTCGTCTCGTTCGTCGCCGGGTTCACGCGGATGTGGTTGCGGTCGAGCGCAAGCCCCCATTTCGCGATCGGCCCGAGCTCCATGGAGAGCCCGAAGAAGGCCAGCAGGTGATCGGCCTCCACCCGCCGCGTCTCGCCCTTCAGCGTCGCCAGCACCACCGCCGAGAGCTGCCCCGCCTCGCCCTCCAGCCCGTGGAGCTGGTAGGGGATCGCCAGGTCCACCTCCCCCCGCGCCGCGGCGGCCTCGAGCTGCGCGGCGGTTTCCGGGGCGGCGCGGAATTTCGGCCGGCGGTGCACCACCGTCACCCGCGCCGCGATCTGCTTGAGCGACAGCGCCCAGTCCACCGCGGAATCGCCGCCGCCCGCGATCACCACGCGCTTGCCGCGGAAGTCCTCGCGCCGCGCGACCAGGTAGCGCACCGCGCCGCTCGCCTCGAACTCCTCGATCCGCGGGAGCGGCGGCCGGTTCGGGCCGAAGGCTCCGGCGCCAGCGGCGATCACCACCGCCTTGCAGCGGATCGTATCCCCCGCCGAGGTGCCGAGCACGAAGCCACCGCCCTCCTCCCGCAGGCTCTCCACCCTCCGGCCGAGCAGGTAGAGCGGCGTGAAGGGCGCGGCCTGGCGCTCCAGCCGCTCGATCAGCTCGGCGGCGCCGATCTCCGGATGCGCCGGGATGTCGTAGATCGGCTTCTCCGGATACAGCGCCGTGCACTGCCCGCCGATGGCGTCGAGCGCGTCCACCACCACGCAGCGCATGCGCAGCATGCCGCACTCGAACACCGCGAACAGGCCGATCGGCCCCGCGCCGATGATCGCGACATCGGTCTCGACCGTTGCGGGCATGATCTCTCCCCTTTTCCCGCCGGACCTGATAGACGACCCGCCAGACGGGATCAAAGCCGGAACACCAGACTTGAGGGGCAGGCCGAGCGGCGGGCACACTCCGGCCGGGACCGCGCGAGCCGCCGAGTCGGCAACCGGCGGGCCTTGCGGCCGGGCCGCAATTCGCGCCTCGGTCGGCATCGGGCCCGCCCTTCGACGCGAGCGATGGAAGAGCAGTTCAAGGTGCATCTCTCTGATCTGGCGGCGACCCGCGCACTGGCGGCGCGACTCGCCCAGGCGCTTCGACCGGGCGACGTGGTGCTGCTGGAAGGCCCGCTCGGCGCAGGCAAGAGCGAGTTCGCGCGCGCCCTGTTGCGGGCCGCCACCGCCGACCCGGACCTCGAAGTGCCGAGCCCGAGCTTCACCCTCGTGCAGCATTACGACCTGCCGGGGCATCTCGGCCCGGCCTGGCATTTCGACCTCTACCGGCTCCATAGCCCGGAGGAGGTGACGGAACTCGGCTGGGAGGAGGCGCGGCAGGGCGTGGCGTTGGTGGAGTGGCCGGACCGCCTCGGCCCGCTCGCCCCGGAAGGGGCGCTCCGCATCGCGCTCGCACCGGGCGCGGGCGAGGAGGAGCGCGAGGCGGTCCTCTCCGGCTGGCCGGCGGCCCGGCTCGCCCCGCTGGTGCTCG
>JADGHI010000068.1 GCA_019689515.1 Acetobacteraceae bacterium
GGCGATCGCCGCCTCGGTGTCCGCGGCCCGCTGTGCGGCCCAGCGCGGATCGGCGGCGAGGTGCAGCAGCGCCGGCGCGTCGTGGCCGGTTTCGGCGATCAGTGCGGCGAGGGTGGCTTCGTCGCCGGGGTCTTGGTCCTCCTTCCACACCGCCTTCAGCACGCGATGCGCGAGGCGGATGGCGGGCGCCTGTCCCTGTGTCTCGCGCAGGGCGATGACGCAATGGGCGGGGAGCGCCTCGCGCATCGGGAAGAAGCGCGGCTCGAGGCGGATCGGGATGCCGAGATGGTCGCGCCAGCGCTTCAGCTCCATCATCCGGTAGGCTTGGCGCTGCGGGGAGCGCTGTGGCAGGGGCAGGCCGCCCGTCGCCTTGAAGATCGTGCCGTAGTCCACCGGGAAGACGCGGATCGTCGCGCCGTGCCGCGCCGCCATCGCCTCCAGCCGCGCGGCGCCGAGATGCGTCCACGGCGAGTTCAGGGACATGAAGTAGTCGATCTGTGGGGCCATTGCCGTGTCTCCTTCGGCTCGCCGGACCTTTTCCAAGGCAGCGATACGCGCCCTGGGTGTTTCCACCCGGGGCCTTCGCGGCCTAGCCGCGCGGTGCCGGCGCGGGCGGAGCGTCCGGCGAGGCGTCGAAGCCGCCCTGCTCGGCCGCCGCCGCGCCCCAGAGGCGGAACGCCTCGGAGGCAGGCACCTCGCCTGCGGCGATCATGCCCTGCCAGATGGCGCAGGCGTCCACGAAATTCGGGATGCTGCCCGGGAACATCGCGTAGGAGATCCCCTCGGCGAGCTCCAGCTCTGGCACGCCTGCCGCGTATGCGCCGCGGATGTGCAGCGTCAGCTCCCACCAGGCGCGGCGCGTGGTCTGCACCGCGGCCATCGCGACCTCGACTAAGCCGGGCGCGACGGTGCTGCCCGCGACCACTGCGGCGAGGGCGGCGCGGTAGGCGCGCTCGCGGTCATAGGCGGGGAGGTGGCGCTGCCACTTCTCCGCCGCGAAGGCGAAGCGCGGCGCGCCCTCGGCGAAGGCGGCGAGGCGGATGGCGAGCTCGATCTCTGCATCGGTGCCGCCGGCGTCGCGGAACTTGCGGATGTGGTGGGTGGCGATCGCCTCGTCGCAGGCAACGAGCACGGCGAGCCAGACGAATTCCTTGTCGTGCTCCGCCATGTGGCGCGGTTCGAGCGTCAGCGCGGTGTAGGCGGCGTCGTATCCGGCGAGCAGCCGCGGCGCGGCGATGGCGAGCAGGCCGTGATGCGGCAGCAGGTAGCCGCGCTTGGCGCGCACCTCGGAGAGGCGGCGCTCGACCTCGGCGGCGGAGGGCAGGGTTGCGGTCATGCGGCGTTCCTCAGGTCTTGCCGGCGGCGCGGAGCGCGGCCTTGGACATCTCGATCTTGCGGAAGCGGTGCTCGCCGGCGCGGATCGGCGCATGGCGCGGCGGGTTGCCAGGGCCGTGGCAGGTCGGCAGGCACTCGATCCACAGCGCGTCGTTCGGGTTGCAGAAATAGGCAATCGAGAGGCGCCGGCTGGCCTCGCCCGCCTCGGGTGGCGGGTTGGCGACGCGGTGCATGTTCGACAGCCAGCGGTCGTTCGACCAGGTCATCATCAGGTCGCCGATGTTGATGACGAAGGCATACGGCCGCGTGCGCACCTCGATCCATTCGCCCGAGGGCGTGCGGACCTGCAAGCCGCCGGGCCGGTCCTGGCCGAGCAGGATGGTCAGGGCTCCGTAGTCGGTGTGGGCACCGGCGCGGAGCTGGCCCGGCTCCGGCGGGCGCTCGGGCGGCGGGTAGTGGATCAGCCGGAGCGTCGAGTTGTGGTCGGCGAAGCGCTCGGCGAAGAAGTCGGGCGGCAGGTCCATGCCGATGGCGAAGAGCTCCATCAGCCTCTGCGTCAGCCCTTCCATCGCGCGGTAGTAGCGGGTGATGGTGTCGCGGAACTCCAGCGGCCGCTCGGGCCAGACATTCGGCGTGTAGGTCGCGGCGATGCCCTCGATCACGGCGCGTTCCGTGTTGACCGTGAGCGGCCCCATGCCGAAGCCCTCCTTCAGGTCCGGCGGCGAGGCCTCGCCCGTCGTGTGCGCCAGCGTCTCCAGCCCATAGTCGAGATAGCCGCGCGGCGAGCCCTGCGCGGTGCTCCTGATCCGCATCTTCTCCGCGAGCGGCAGGTCGAAGAAGGCGGTGGCGGTGGCGATGGCCTCGTCGATCAGCGCGGGCGGGACACCATGGTCGGAAACGACGAAGAAGCCGAGGCGGCGCAGTTCCGCGTCGATGCGTTCGGCGACCGCGCGCTTCCTGGCGAGCGGGGCGTCGGCGAGGCCGGCGAGGCTGATCTCCGCGAGCGCCTCGGTCATGCGGCGGTTCCTCCTGGGCGCGGATGAGAGCGGCCCATGCGATCCTAGGTCCGACCGGCGCGCCCGGGGAAGACGCCGGAATCGCCCGCCCGCCGCGTTGCCGGCCCGGAGGTGGCAGGCTAGCATCACCGCGAGCCGTCCTGCGGGACGCGCACGGAGGAAGCCGCGGATGAAGGTGTACCAGGCGATCGCCGAGGCGATCGTGGCGGAGAATACCGGCCCGATCTTCGGACTGATGGGCGACGGCAACATGTCGCTCTGGAGCGTGCTTGGGAAGGATCCGCGCGTGCGCATGGTCTCCTCGCGGCACGAGGCGGCGGCGGTGTCGATGGCCGACGGGCATTTCCGCGCCACCGGCCGGATCGGCGTGGCCGCCGTCACCTGCGGGCCCGGCCTGACGCAGTGCGGCACCTCGCTCATCTGTGCGGCGCGCAACCGCTCGGCGCTGGTGCTGATCGCCGGCGAGGTCCCGCAGGGCGCGAAGAACCGCATGCAGGGCCTGAACCAGCGCCGCTTCGCCGAGGCCTGCGACACCCGCTACTTCACCATCACCGGCGCCGACAACCTCGCCGAGGAGCTCGCCGAGGCGTTCTACGCCGCGCGGGTCCATCGCGGCCCCGTGCTGCTCAGCCTGCCGATGGACATCCAGGAGCGGAGCTTCGACTGGGACTTCGAGTATCGTCCCTCGACCGACTTCCTCCCGCCGATGGCACCGGCGCCGAACGAGGAGGCGCTGGAGGCGGTGGTCGAGAAGCTCGCCGCGGCCGAGCGGCCGGTGATCGTCGCCGGGCGCGGTGCGCGCTACGCCGGCGCGAAGGAGGAGCTCATCCGCCTCGCCGACCGCGTCGGCGCGCTGCTCGCCACCTCGCTGCAGGCCAAGGGACTGTTCGCCGGGCATCCGTGGGATGTCGGCATCGCCGGCACCTTCGCCAGCGCGCCGACCGAGGAGCTGCTGGCCGAGGCGGACTTCGTCCTCGGTGTCGGCGCGGAGCTCGGCTACTACACGAGCGAGGGCGGCCTGCTCTTCCCGCAGGCCGAAGTCGCGCGCATCGACATCCGTCCGGCGCCGGAGGAGATCGGCGTGCTGCCGGGGCTCTATGTCCGTGCCGACGCGAAGAAGGCGGTGGCCGCGATCAACGAGCGGCTGGAGCAGCGCCAGGTCCGCAAGGAGGGCTTCCGCACCGCGGCCGCGCGCGAAGTGCTCGACGCGCCCCCGCACCAGTATCCGACGCCCACCGACGGCCTCGATCCGCGCGCGCTGATGCGCAACCTGGGACCCGCCCTGCCGCAGAACATCATGGTCACCTGCGGCGTCGGGCATTACTTCTCCTTCCCAGCGATGTATCTCGCCGTGCCGGAGGGAGGCGACATCCGCTTTTCCTCCCAGTTCGGCTCGATCGGCCAGGGGCTCAGCCTCGCGATCGGTGTCGGCGTGGCGACGCCCGACCGGCCGCACCTGCTGATCGAGGGCGACGGCAGCTTGATGATGTATCTGCAGGAGCTCGACACGGTCGTGCGCGAGAAGCTGCAGCTCACCGTCCTGGTGATGAACGACGCCGGCTTCGGCGCGGAGGTCCACAAGCTGCGCGCCAAGGGCATGGACCAGACGCTCGCGCAGTGGCAGTCGCCGGATTTCGTCGCTCTCGCGCGCGCCTTCGGCGGCGACGGTGTCCGGCTGGAGCGCGAGGCCGACATCGGCCCGGCGGTGCAGCGCGGCCTCAAGCAGGGCGGGCTGTTCCTGATCGACGCTCGGGTCTCGCCGAGCACGGTCAGCGATCCCTACAGCAAGATCCATTTCGGCAAGCCGAACACTGCGCCTCTGCTGCGCCCGGCCGCGGTGGCCTGAGACGTGGAGTTCGAGGGCGAATTCCGCGTCCCTGGCCGGCCGGAGGAGGTGATCCTCCGGTTCGCGGACGTCGAGCGCATGGCCCGCTGCATGCCGGGGGCGGTGGTGGAGGGGCGCGACGATGAAGGCGCCTGGCTCGGCGCCATGGTCGTCGCCTTCGGGCCGAAGAAGATCAAGTTCAAGGGCAAGCTGACCGCGGAGACCGATCCCGCTTCGCTGAGCGGCTGGCTTCAGGGGCGCGGCAATGCGGACCTGCGCGCCGCGCGGGTGGGGTTCCGCGTGGACTACACAGTCCGTGCCGATCCCGACGCGCCGGCGGAGCGCCCCGCCTCGATCGTCGCGCTGCGGTCGCAGGCCGAGTTGACCGGTGTTCTGGCGGATTTCGCGCGCACCGGTGGCGTCGCCTTCGCCAACGCGCTGATGGAGGATTTCTCCCGGCGCGCCGCGGAGGAATTCTCGCGCGACTTCGCGGCGACGGAGACGACGCCCGCCGCGGCGCCGCAGGCAGAGGACGTGCCCGCCGCCCCCGCGCCGGCATCCGTCGCGCCTGCGGCACCGCCGCCACCCGCACCGGCGCAGCCCTTGCAGGCGCACAGCCTGCTCTGGGCGGTGGTGAAGGCGAAGCTGCTCGCGCTCCTGGCCCGCCTCGGACTCGGTCCGAAGGCATCCTAGCCGCGGGCCGGCAGGCAGGCGCGTGGCCGCCAGCCGCTTGGCCCCGCGCTGTGCCATCCCGACGGCCCGGTGATCTGCACCGCCGGCGATGGCGGCGCGATAGCCGTCGCGCGGCGGGCGGGACGCGGCCTTGCGTCTGTGTTGGCCCGCCCGCCCGCCTGTCGCCGCTACTCCAGCCGGATGTTGTTCTCGCGGATCAGCCGCCGCAGCGGCTCGGCTTCCTCGCGCATCATGGCGGCGAAAGCCTCCGGCGGCGCGGGCCGCGGCACGACGCCCTCGCCGGTGAGCCAGGCGGCCATGTCTGGCTGCCGGAGGATATTCTGCACCACGGCGTTCACCCGGGTCACCACCTGCGCCGGCAGCCCCGCTGGGCCCATGATGCAGAGCCCGTCCACCAGCCGCGCTCCCGGCACGCCCTTCTCGCTCACCGTCGGCAGGTCGCTCAGCACCGGCGAGCGCTCGGCGTTCGCCACGGCGATGGCGCGCGCACGGTTGTCGTTCATGTAGGGCCGCGCGAACAGCAGCGTGGCGAGCGTCGCGTCCACGCGTCCGCCGAGGAAGTCCGTCATCGCAGCCGCGCCGCCGCGATAGGGCACGTGCACCATGTCCAGCCGGCCGAACCCGATCATCTGCTCGATGAGCAGATGGTAGGAGCTTCCGATGCCGACCGAGGCGAAATTCACCTTCCCCGGATTGGCGCGCACATAGGCGACAAATTCCTCGATCGTGCGGTAGGGCCGGTCGGGGCGGACGAGCATCACCACCGTCATCGGCCCGATCATCGCGATCGGCGTCAGGTCGCGCTCCGGGTGGAAGTCGAGCCGCAGGTCGGCCGCCCCGGCGATCAACAGGTTGCCGTAATTGGTGATGAGGAGCGTGTACCCGTCCGGCCGCGCGCGTGCGACATAGGCGGCGGCGACGTTTCCGCCCGCTCCGCCGCGGTTCTCGATCACGACCGGCACGCCGAGCGCGACGCTCATCCGCTCGCCGACACGCCGCCCGACCGTATCGGTGATCGCGCCCGGCGGATAGGAGACGACGAGCGTGATCGGCCGGTTGGGCCAGGGCGGATCGGCCGCCGCCGCACCGCGCGGCGCAAGCATCGCCGCGGCCGGCGCGGCCGTCGCTGCCGCGAGACCGGGAAGCGCCCGCCGGGTGAGGCGGAGCGGTGCTTCGGCTGCAACAGGCGGCGGCGAGGCCCGGCGGACGCCGGGCAGCGACTGCGTCATGGCGAACTCCTCTCGCGCAAGCGGTTACCCGTTGCGGGTTGCCCCACGCTGGCCCTCCTGCGGTTCTGCGTTGGGCGGGACGCTTAACGCGTGCGGCGCGAGTGTCGAGGGGGCAAAAGGCCAGCGCACGTGCGCGCAGTCAGCTCGGCGTTGTCGCCTCCGGTCCCGCGGGTTACGGTGATACTGCATCGTACACGCCGGACGAGCCGTGCCCGCGTCGCCACGCCGTAACCGCGCCGAATTTCCACCGCGCTCCGCGTGCCGTTGCGCAAGCCTGTCGCGATCGCCGCGCTGTGGTGGTGCCGCTCGGCAGTCCTGTCGCAGGGCCACTGCCGGATGAAGTCCGCGAGCGGGCTGGCCGCCGCACTCGTGGCGACCACGGGCGGGCAGGCGCTCGCGACCCTTGCGGTTTACGTCCTGCCGGTGCTGGCGCCCGCGGCGACGCGCGACCTCGGCATCGCGCCACACTGGATCGGCTACCAGGTGGCGCTGATCTATGGGGCTGCCTCCACCGGCTCCGTGCTCTCCGTCGGCGCGCTGCGCCGTTTCGGGCCGGCACGGTGTACGCAGATCGCGCTCGCCGCAGCCGCGGCCGCATGCCTTGCCATGGCGCTGGGCGGGGTGGTCGCGGCGGCGTTCGGTTCGGTCGTGATCGGGCTCGGCTACGGGCTGACCAATCCTGCTGCCTCACAGGTGCTCACCCGGCTGGCGCCGCCGTCCCGGCGCAACATGGTGTTCGCGGTGAAGCAGATGGGCGTGCCGATCGGCGCCGCCCTCGCGGGCTTCCTGCTACCGGGAGCGAGTCTCGTCCTGGGCTGGCGCGGAGCGGCGCTCGCCGTCGCCGTGGTGCTGCTGGGCGCAACGGCCGCGCTGGGCGTGTTCCGGCCGCACTGGGACGCGGAGCGCGACCGGCGGTTCCCGCTGCTGCGCATGGGTGCGGGCGGCAGCGGCATCTCGGCGCTGCGCGAGCGGCCCGGCCTTGCGGCGCTGGCCGCGGTCGGCGGGCTCTACTCCTCGATCCAGCTCGCCTTCGGCGCCTACGCTGTGACGATGCTGGTCGAGGAGTTCGGCTGGGGGCCCGTGGCCGCTGGCGCCGCGGCGGCGACCACGCAGGTCCTCGGCGCCGTGGCACGGCTGGCCTGGGGCGCGGCGGCCGATTTCTGGCGCAGCGGCCTCGGCGTGCTCGCCGCGATCGGGTTCATCAGTGCGCTGGGCGTGCTGGCCCTGCCGCTCGCCGTGCACTGGCCGGAAGCAGCGGTCCTGGCGCTGTTCTGCGCGCTCGGCGCCTCGGCGGCGGGGTGGAACGGCGTGCTGATGGCCGAGGCCGCGCGGCTCGCGGCGCCGGGCCGCGCCGGGGATGCGGCGGGCGGCGTGCTTGCGGTGACCTTCGGTGGCGTGGTGGCCGGGCCGTCGGTGTTCGCGGTCGTGGTCGGGCTGATGGGGTCCTATGCGTTCGCCTTCGCCACGCTAGGGGTGCTGCCGCTTGCGGGAGCCCTGGTGGCCTTGCAGACGCGCAGGCGCGAGGTCCGGGCGGAGGCGGCCGAGCGCTCCTAGCGGCGCGGTGACGGGGAGGACGGTGCCGCGGGCGCGCCCGCGCCGGGTTCCTCGGCTGGGGTGGCCGCCTCGGGCGATGCCTCCGCGATGGCAGTGCCGCCGCGTTCCTCTTCTTCCTCGTCCTCCAGCGGCTCCGCGAAGGGGGCGCCGCGCGCCTGGCACAGCCAGCACATCGCCTTAGCCCCGGTCCGCCGCCGCACCGAACAGGCATTGCGAGGCGATCCGCGCGCCATCGGAGAGCGCCCGCAGCTTCGCCCAGACGACATCCGGCGCGACGCGTCCGCGCCCGGCGGCGGTGTCGAAGCCGCAATCCGTCCCCGCGAGCACGCGGCGCGGGTCGCCCACCACCCGCGCGACGCGCTCGATGCGCTCCGCCACCACCTCGGGGTGCTCGACGAAATTCGTCAGCGTGTCGATGACGCCGGCGACGAGGATCTGGTCCTCGGCCAGCGGCATGCGCTCGAAGCAGCGGTGTTCGTGCGCGTGGCGCGGATTGGCGAAGGGCAGCACCAGCCCGCCGACCTTCGCCGTCAGCAGCACCGGCAGGATGTCGGCGAGGGGCACGTCGGCGTCGTGCGGGCCCTCGTAATTGCCCCAGCACACATGCAGCCGCACCCGCTCGCGCGGCACATTCGCGAGGGCGCGGTTGATCGTCTCGACCACCCGCTCGCAGAAGCCGATGAAGTCGGCGAGCGGCCGGTCGCGGTAGGCCGAGTGGCGCTCGAGCGCGAGGTCCGGGCAGTCGAGCTGTAGCAGGAAGCCGGCGCCGACGATCGCCTCGTACTCCACCCGCAGCGCCTCGCCGAGCGCGTCGAGATAGGCCTGCTCCGTGTCATAGTACTGGTTCTGGACGGTCGTCGCGACGATGCCGGGCGAGGGAGCGGTCAGGAAGGCCTCCGCGTAGCGCCCTTCCACGGCCGCCAGGGCGGCGCGGAAATCGGCGCATTCCGCCTCAACCGCGCGGGGGTCGAGATAGGCGACGGGACCGATCGCGGCCGGCAGGTGCTCGGTGTTGCTCACCGCCTCGCGCGTGGCGGATTGCTGCTGGAACGCCGCCTTGAACTCGGGATAGGCGTCCACATCGGCCCAGCCGCGCCGCTCGCCCCGTCCGCCGATGCCGCTCAGCCGGCGGCGGAGGTAGAGCGCGAAGGCCTCGCGTTGCTGCTCGCCGTTGTTGATGACGTCGAGGCCGCACTCGATCTGCCGCGGCACGATGGCGTGCAGCGCCTCCCGCCCGGCGGCGGCGATCGCCGCCTCCTCCACCGGCTCGCCCCGTGCGCGGCGGGCATAGAGGCGCGTCAGCTCGCGCGGTCGCGGCAGGCTGCCGGTGTGGGTGGTGAGGATGCGATGCTCGCTGCGTTGCATGCCGGATGGCCTCCGGTACGGGAAGGAACGGCTTCAGCTTGGCGTCTGCGGCGTGGTGTCGCGAGGGCGCGCGCACGACCCTGTGGCATCGGACGCCGCCCGCTATTCCACCGTGGCGCCCGAGATCCTCACCAGCTCCGCGATCTTCGGCAACTCGGCAGCGTGGAACGCGGCGAACTCCTCCGGGCTGCTGCCCACCGGTTCGGAGCCGAGCTCGACGATCCGGTCCCGCAGCTGCGGCGTGCGCAACGCCGCCTGGACCTCGCGGCCAAGGCGTGCGACCGCGGGGGCCGGCGTGCCAGCCGGCGCGAACAGCCCGACCCAGGCGGCGAACTCGAAGTTGGGAATGGTCTCGCCGATCGCGGGCACCTCAGGGAGCTGGGTGGCGCGGTTGCGGGTGGTGACGCCGAGGGCGCGAAGCTGCCCGGCGCGCACCTGCGGCAGAACCTCGATCACCGCGTTGAACACGAGCTGGATCCGCCCGGCCACGAGGTCGGCCGCCGCCGGCGCGCCGCCGCGATAGGGCACGTGCGTCATCTCGATGCCGGCGCGCTGCGCGAGCAGCGCGGCCGAGAGGTGCTGCGTGCTGCCTGGGCCGGCCGAGCCGTAATTCAGCTTGCCCGGATTGGCCTTCGCCAGCGCGACCAGCTCGGTGACGCTGTTGGCTGCCACCGCGGGATGCACCACCAGCAGGTTCGGCGTGAAGGCGACGAGCGAGACGGCCATGAAGTCGCGCCGCACGTCGAAGGGCAGGTTGCGGTACAG
This sequence comes from Acetobacteraceae bacterium, assembly GCA_019689515.1. Taxonomy (GTDB): domain Bacteria; phylum Pseudomonadota; class Alphaproteobacteria; order Acetobacterales; family Acetobacteraceae; genus Caldovatus. Next base: position 9,783 of record JADGHI010000068.1, read on the forward strand.
GGCGGCATTGGTAGCGTGCGTCGTGGTCGTCCCCATGATGAGCGTATGCCCGTCCGCCGTGCCGCGGGCGACATGCTCGGAGGCGATGTTGCCGGCGGCGCCGGGCCGGTTGTCCACCACCACAGGCTGGCCGAGTCGTTCGGCCAGCGCCTCGCCGATCAGGCGTGCCGTCACGTCGGTGCTGCCGCCGGCCGCGAAGGGCACGACGATGCGCACCGGCCGGCTGGGGCTCCATTCCGCGGTTGCTTGAGCGCGCGCCGCGAGGGGTGCGATTGGCGCGGCGCCGAGGCTGGCGACAAGTTTCCGTCGGTACATCATGGGGTTTCCTCCGATCTGTTCGTTTGTGTTCTTCATTCCGCTTTGCGCGACCCGCGGTGACGCGGGCAAGGGCAGCAGGCGCGGACAACCCGTCTGCTTCCGCGTCCTGGCAGACGCGTGACACGGGGCGAGCGGTGCGGAACGCGCACCCCGGCCCGTCAGCGGGGCATTGGTCGGTCGATTGACGGCTGCAGTTTTGCAGAGCCTAATGCTCACCCATAGGCGCCGCAAGTGGCCGTACAGGACGACGAAATGCCGCTACGGCGGCGCGTCGGCCGGCGACACGCGCGCGTACCGCCATCCATACCGGGAGGAATACCGTGCCGAACGACGACAGCCTGGCGCAAACCGCCGGAGGCAAGCAGCAGCAACCATCACCGGCGCACGCGCAGGCTGGCGCGCTCGCCGGCTTGCGGGTGATCGACCTGACGCAGTTTGAGGCCGGGACCTCCTGCACCCAATCGCTCGCCTGGCTCGGCGCAGAGGTCATCAAGGTGGAGGAGCCGGCCCGCGGCGAACAGGGCCGCCGCGCCTCCGCCGACCGGCCCGACGCGGACAGCTACTACTTCATGGTGCTGAACGCGAACAAGCGCAGCGTCACCGCGAACCTGAAGAGCGAGAAGGGGCGCGACCTGCTGCGCCGCCTGATCGAGAAGGGCGACGTCTTCATCGAGAACTTCGCTCCCGGCGTGATCGAGCGCCTCGGCTTCGGGTGGGAGGAGGTGCGCAAGATCAACCCGCGCATCATCTACGCCCAGATCAAGGGCTTCGCCGAGGACGGCCCCTACGCCAGCTACCCGGCCTTCGACATGATCGCGCAGGCCACGGGCGGGGTGATGTCCATCACCGGGGAGCCCGACGGGCGCCCGCTCAAGCCCGGCGTGACGCTTGGCGATACCGGCGCGGGGCTGCATCTCGCGGTCGGCATCCTCGCCGCGATCATCCAGCGCAACCGCACCGGCGAGGGCCAGCGCGTCACCGTCGCGATGCAGGAGGCGATGATCAATTTCTGCCGCATCGCCTTCGCCGCGCAGCTCATCTCCGGGCGCACGGCGCAGCGCTACGGCAACCAGAGCATGATCGGCGCCAACGCGCCGAGCGAGTCCTATCCCTGCGCGCCCGGCGGGCCGAACGACTACTGCTTCATCTACACCTCCCGCGCCGGCGAGCATCAGTGGGAGCGGCTACTGAAGGTAATCGGGCGCGAGGACCTCAAGAACGACCCGCGCTTCGCCGACCCGCATGCCCGCTTCCGCAACCACGAGGCGCTGGATGCCATCATCGCCGAGTGGACGCGCAAGCACGACAAGCACACGGTGATGAAGCTGATGGGCGACGCCGGCGTGCCGGCGGGCGCGGTGCTCGACACGGGCGAGCTGGTGAACGACCCGCATCTGCGCCGGCGCGAGATCTTCGCCGAGGTGGACCACCCGGTGCGCGGCAAGTTCGTCATCCCCGGCTGGCCGGTGAAGATGTCCGCCTCGCACATTCCGGTCGTGCCGCCGCCGGTGCTCGGGGCGGATACCGAGGCGGTCTATGGCGGGCTGCTCGGGCTGAGCAAGGACGAGATCGCGGCGCTGCGCGCCGAGAAGGCCATCTGAACGGACGGACGAAGGACACCTGACCCGATGAAGATCAAGGCCCATGACCTGGTCGGCCGCGCGCTCAAGAAGCAGGGGGTGGACACCGCCTTCTTCCTGATGGGTGGGCCGATGCTCGGCGCGATGGCGTCCTGCATAACCGAAGGCATCCGCATGATCGACGTGCGCCACGAGCAGGCCGCGGCCTTCATGGCCCAGGCCTATGCTCGGCTGCGCGCGCGGCCCGGCGTGTGCATGGCTGCCTCCGGCCCCGGCGCGATCAACCTGACGACCGGCCTCGCCAATGCGCTGATCGACTGCGCGCCGGTCGTTGCGCTCGGCGGTTCCAGCCCGGTCGGTTTGCTCGGCCGCGGGGCGTTCCAGGAGATCGACCAGGTCGCGATCATGCGCCCGGTGACGAAATGGGCGGAGCGCGTGTACGACCCGAAGCGCATCCCGGAGATGATCGACGTTGCCTTCCGCCAGGCGATGTCGGGCAAGCCGGGGCCGGTCTATCTCGACCTGCCGGGCGACGTGCTGCACATGGACGTCGAGGAGGACGACATCGCCTGGCC
>JADGHI010000069.1 GCA_019689515.1 Acetobacteraceae bacterium
AGGCCGACGCACAGGGCCTGCCCTATCCGGACATCGTGGAGCGCGTGCTCGCGGTGCTGGATGCGACGGGCATGCGCGAGCGGACGGTGGTGATCGGCTTCCAGGCGCCGACCATGGCGGAGGCGGCGCGTGCGGGCGGGCTGGCGGGAGTGGCCTGGCTGCTGGAGGCGCCCTGGTGGCGCGCGCTCGACCTCGCCGGCGCGATCGCCGCGGCGCGGGCGCATGGCGTGGACGAGATCGGACTGCCGGAGTCGCTGGTAGACGCGCGGGTGGTGGCTGCCGTGCGCGCGGCGGGGCTCGGGATCGGCACCTGGGGCGCCAACCACGCGCCGAGCATCCGGCGCATGCTCGCCCTGGGCGTGGACGTGTTCGCCACCGACGATCCACCGCTGGCGCTGCGCCTGCGCGGGTGAGCGCCGCGGTCTCCTGCGCGGGCCGCAGGGGCCAGGTGCGATCGGGCCAGGTGGGAACACGCGGGGCGCGAAGCGCTGCCGCGAAAACGCTTGGTCTGTCGTCCGCCGGACCACGGTTGAGCCGACGAGGGGCTAGGTCGGACACCGCGCCGGCAACGGCACCGGCTTGTCGCGGCGCGTTCCCCGGCCATATGCTGAAGCATAAGGTCCGGACGCAACCGGACCGTGGGAGGCCGGGCCGTAAGGTGCGGCCAGGGAGGGAGAGCGTCCGCGTGGACCCCGCCGCTGTTGCGCCGATCCTCGATGCCGATCGCGTCTCCCTGCGCTTCGGGGGCGTGCGCGCGCTGACCGACGTCTCCTTCTCGGTCCGGCGGGGCGAGATCTTCTCCATCATCGGGCCGAACGGCGCGGGCAAGACCTCGATGGTCAATTGCGTCTCGGGGCGCTACCGGCCGACCGAGGGGCGCATCCTGTTCGAGGGCCGCGACATCACGAGGGTGCCGACCCGCCAGCGCGCCGGCCTCGGCATCGGGCGGACCTTCCAGAACCTGGCGCTGTTCGGGCACATGACCGTGCTCGACAACATCATGGTCGGGCGCCACCACCTGCTGCGCTCGGGCTTCCTGCGCGGGATGGTGTACTGGATCGGCGGCGCGCAGCGGGAGGAGATCGCGCACCGGCGCGAGGTCGAAGAGATCATCGACTTCCTCGAGATCCAGCATGTGCGCAAGGCGATCGCCGGGCAGCTCTCCTACGGGCTGCGCAAGCGCGTGGAGCTGGCGCGCGCGGTGGCGCTGCGGCCGAAGCTGATCCTGCTCGACGAGCCGATGGCGGGCATGAACCTCGAGGAGAAGGAGGACATGGCCCGCTACATCGTGGACCTCAACGAGGAATGGGGCATGACCGTGCTCATGATCGAGCACGACATGGGCGTGGTGATGGACATCTCCCACCGCGTGATGGTGCTCGATTTCGGCAGGAAGATCGCCGAGGGGCCGCCGGAGGCGGTGCTGGCCGACGAGCACGTGAAGCGCGCCTATCTCGGCGAGGCCGATGAGGTGGTCTCCGAGCCGGAGGAGGCGGTGGCATGAGGGCGCCCGCAACGACGCCCGACACCCTGCCGAAGCTCCTGGTCCGCAACGCGCGTGAGCACCCGGACGAGGTGGCGCTGCGCGAGAAGGAGTTCGGCATCTGGCGCAGCATCACTTGGGCGCAGTACGAGGCGCGCACCCGCGCCTTCGCGCTTGGCCTGCATGCGCTCGGCATCGGGCGCGGCGACGTGGTGGCGCTGATCGGCGACAACCGCCCCGACTGGGTGATGGGCGAGATCGCGGCCCATGCGCTGGGAGCGCGCTCGCTCGGCATCTACCGCGACGCGCTCGAGGACGAGGTCGCCTACCTGCTGGAGTTCAGCGGCGCCAAGGCGGTGATCGCGGAGGACGAGGAGCAGGTGGACAAGCTGCTCAACGTCTCCGACCGCGTGCCGGCGCTGCGCCACATCGTCTATTCCGACCCGCGCGGCATGCGCAAATACGCCGACCCGCGCCTGATGCCGGCGAGCGCGCTGGTCGAGAGCGGCGAGGCGCTGGCGCGCGAGCGGCCCGGGCTGTGGGAGGAGCTGGTCGCGGCGACGGACGGCGAGGCGGTCGCGATCCTCTGCACCACCTCCGGTACCACGGCGCGGCCGAAGCTCGCCATGCTGCAGTCGCGCGCGTTGATCCGGCACTGCGAGACCTACCTGAAGGCCGATCCGAAGGGGCCGGAGGACGAATACGTCTCGGTCCTGCCGCTGCCCTGGATCATGGAGCAGGTCTACGTCCTCGGCTGGGGCCTCATCGCGCGGATGAAGGTCAACTTCGTCGAGGAACCCGAGACGACGATGGCCGATTTCCGCGAGATCGGCCCGACCTTCGTGCTGTTCGCCCCGCGCGTGTGGGAGGCGATCGCGGCCGAGGTGCGCGCAAAGGTGATGGACGCCTCGCCGCTCAAGCAGCGGATGTTCGAGACGGGGATGCGTCTCGGGCTGGAGGCGCTGGACAAGGGGCGGCGCTCGGCGTTGGCCGACGCGCTGCTCTTCCGCGCGCTGCGCGACCGGCTGGGGTTCAGCCGGCTGAAATCCGCCGCGACCGGCGGCGCCGCGCTCGGTCCCGACACCTTCCGCTTCTTCCTCGCCATGGGTGTGCCGCTGCGCCAGCTCTACGGCCAGACCGAGCTGCTCGGCGCCTACACCATCCACCGTCCCGGCGAGGTGGACTTCGACACGGTCGGCGTGGCCTTCGACCCGACGATCGAGATCCGCATCCACGAGCCGGACCAGAACGGCGTGGGCGAGATCGTCACGCGCCACGCCAACATGTTCGCCGGCTACCACGGCATGGCGGAGAACCCGGACCTGCGCGACGGCTGGCTGCACACCGGCGACGCCGGGTATTTCGACAAGTCCGGCCAGCTCGTCGTGATCGACCGCATCAAGGACATCGCGACGACCAGCCGCGGGGACCGCTTCTCGCCGCAGTACATCGAGAACAAGCTGAAATTCTCGCCCTATGTCGCGGAGGCGGTGGTGCTCGGCGACGGGCGGCCGCACCTCGCGGCGATGATCTGCATCCGCTTCCCGATCGTCTCCAAGTGGGCGGAGCGCAACCGCATCGCCTTCACCACCTACACGGACCTCTCCGCCAAGCCGCAGGTGCTGGAGCTGCTGCGGGCGGAGGTGGCGAAGGTGAACGCGAGCCTGCCGGAGCCGCAGCGCATCCGCGACTTCGTCCTGCTCTACAAGGAGCTCGACGCCGACGACGAGGAGCTGACGCGCACGCGGAAGGTGCGGCGTGGCGTCATCGCGCGCAAGTACGGCGACATTATCGAGGCGCTCTACCGCGGCGACCGCGCGATCCCGGTGGACACGACCATCACCTTCCAGGACGGCACGAAGCAGCGGATCCGCACGACGCTGACCGTGGTTTCGGCCGAGACGGGCGCGGCGCCGGCGCCGCTCCCCATGGCGGCGGAGTAGGGGTGCGATGGAGCTCGGCTTCCTGCTGCAACTGCTGCTGAACGGGCTCATCGTCGGCGCGCTCTACGGCGTCGTCGCGATGAGCTTCGTCCTGATCTACAAGGCCTCGCAGGTCGTGAACTTCGCGCAGGGCGAGTTCCTGCTGGTCGGCGCCTGGGTGTGCTGGTGGCTGCTCACCGCCTGGCAGCTTCCGTTCTGGCTCGGCTTCCTCGTCACGCTCGCCTTCATGACGCTGTTCGGCATCCTGCTGCAGGTCGTCGTGCTGCGGCCGCTGATCGGGGAGCCGGTGATCAGCGTCATCATGATCACGATCGGGCTCTCGATCTTCTTCCAGGCGTTGATGAAGTGGATGTTCGGCGTCTTCGCCCAGCCCTTCCCGCCGGTCTTCGCGGTGGAGCGGGTGCGGGTGCTGGGGCTCGAGGTGCAGAGCGTCTATCTGTTCTCGCTCGCGATCTCGGTCGCGATCATGCTCGGCTTCTGGTGGTTCTTCACCTACTCGAAGCACGGCCTCGCGATGCGGGCGACCGCCTTCGACCAGCAGGTGGCGGCCTCGCTCGGCGTCTCGGTGCCGCGGGTCTTCGCCATGTCCTGGGCGATCTCGGCCGTGGTCTCGGCGGTGGCGGGCGTGGTGGTGGGGGTGGTGAACGGCGTCTCCTCCGCCCTCTCCTTCTACGGCATCAAGGTGTTCCCGGCGGTGATCCTGGGTGGGCTCGATTCGATCGTCGGCGCCGTGCTCGGCGGGCTGATCGTCGGCGTGCTGGAGAACCTGGCGCAGTGGCTGGACGCGGAGTGGCTGAACTGGGGCAACATGTACCAGGTCGCGCCCTTCTACGCGATGATCCTGATCCTGCTGATCAAGCCCTACGGCCTGTTCGGCACCGAGACCATCGAGCGGGTGTGACGCCGCCATGGCCACGATGACCCCGGCGGGCGACTACCGCAGCACCTACCGGGAGGACATGACGATCTTCCCGACGCGCGGCAGCCGGATCGCGCTGTGGGTCGGGCTCGCGCTCCTCTGCCTCGCGCCGCTGGTGCTGGACCGCTACCTGCTGCACCTGCTGATCAATATCGGCTTCCTCGGCATCGCCGCGCTCGGGCTCAACATCCTGGTCGGCTTCACCGGGCAGATCTCGATCGGCCACGCGGCCTTCTTCGGCTTCGGCGCCTTCGCCTCCGCCTGGGCGCACGAGGCGCTGCACATCCCGGTCGCGCTCGCGATCCCGCTCGCGGGGCTGGCGACGGCGCTGATCGGCCTCGTCTTCGGCGCGCCGGCGGCGAGGCTCAAGGGCCTCTACCTCGCCATCGCGACGCTCGCGGCGCAGTTCATCCTGGAGGACTTCTTCGCCCGCGCGCGGTGGTTCACCGGCGGCGTGGCGGGGCGGGTGACCGAGCCCTTCAGCCTGTTCGGCTTCGCCTTCGACACCGACGAAACCTACTTCTATGTCGTGCTCGCCTTCGTCGTCGTGATGTTCGCGGGCGCGGCAAACCTGATGCGCACGCGCGACGGGCGGGCGCTGGTCGCGGTGCGCGACCACTACCTCAGCGCCGAGATGATGGGCATCAACCTCGCCTACTACCGGACGCTGAGCTTCGGCATCGCGAGCTTCTACGCCGGCATCGGCGGCGCGCTCTACGCCCACTACCTGCTGTTCGTGAGCGTGGAGGCGTTCAACATCCTCTTCTCGATCCAGTTCCTCGGCATGGTCATCATCGGCGGCCTCGGCACCATCAAGGGCAGCCTGATGGGGGCGGCCTTCATGGTGCTGCTGCCGGAGGTCGTGCAGAGCCTCGCCGACATGCTGGCGGGCGGCGCGGTGGACCGCGCGCTCAAGCTCGGCGCCTCGATCAGCTACCTGCGCGAGATGGCGATCGGCGCGGCGATCATCCTGTTCCTGATCTTCGAGCCGGACGGCCTCGCGCACCGCTGGCAGCAGATCAAGGCATACTGGAAGCTCTACCCATACTCGCACTGAAACCGGGAGGAAACATGACAATGACGACGAAGCGGAGGGTCCTCGGGCTCGCGGCAACGGCGGCGGTTGCGGCGGCATTCGCGCTGCCGGCCGCCGCGCAGCCGATCCCGGTCGGGCACCTGATGGACAATTCGGGCGCGACCTCCGATGTCGGCGTGCCCTATGGCCAGGGCGTTGCCGACGCGCTGACCTGGGTCAACCAGGCACGCAACGGGATCAACGGCCGGCGCCTCAACGTCCTCGGCTTCGACTACGGCTACCAGGCGCCGCGCGCGGTTTCGCAGTACCAGGCCTGGGTGAACCGCGAGCGCGTCGTCGCCATCCAGGGCTGGGGCACGGCGGACACCGAGGCGCTGGTGCGCTTCGTCACGCGCGACCGCATCCCCTACATCTCCGGCTCCTATTCCGCCGCGCTGACCGATGCGGCCGGCAAGTCCGGCCGGCAGGGCGTGGAGGCGGCGCCGTTCAACTTCTTCTACGGCCCGTCCTATTCGGATGCGCTGCGCGCCATGCTGCAATGGGCGAAGCAGGACTGGGAGCGCCGCGGCCAGCAGGGCCGCCCGCGCTACGTCCACATGGGCGCCAACCACCCCTACCCGAACTCACCGAAGGAGGCGGGCGAGGCGCTGGCGCGCGAACTCGGCTTCGAGGTGCTGCCGGCGATCCAGTTCGCGCTGACGCCGGGGGACTACACAGCGCAGTGCCTGACGCTGAAGAACCAGGGCGCGAACTACGCCTATCTCGGCAACACTGCGGGCTCGAACATCTCCGTCCTGCGCGCCTGCCACACGGCGGGGGTGCAGGTGCAGTTCCTCGGCAATGTCTGGGGGATGGACGAGAACGCGATGAAGGCAGCCGGCGCGGCGGCGAACGGCGTGGTCTTCCCGGTGCGGACCGCCGTGGTCTGGGGGCAGGACGCGCCGGGGATGCAGACCGTGCGGCAGATCAGCCGCGTCTCCGACCCGCAGGGCCAGGCCTACCGGCCCGTGCACTACCTCGCCGGAATCTGCTCCGCCATGCTGATGGTCGAGGCGATGGAGACCGCCGCGCAGAATGGCGGCCAGATCACGGGGCCGCGCATCCGCGACGGCTTCTACGCCCGCCAGAACTGGGTCCCGCGCGGCTTCGACAGCGTCTGCGTGCCCTCCACCTTCACCGCAGAGGACCACCGCGGCACGATGCGCGTCGCGCTCTACCGCGCCGTCGTCACCGGTGACACCTCGCAGGGCTCGGTCGCCGAACTGATGAGCAACGGCACCATGCGGATCGAGCCGGTGACAACCATCGAGCTCGAGCGGCGCCGCGACTGGCTCGGCTGGTGAGCGCCGCCGCGCCCGCCACCGCCACCACACCGTCGCCGGGCCCCGGCCCGGCGGCGGGAGAGCCGCTGCTCGCGGTGAACAACATCGAGGTGGTGTACAACGACGTCATCCTGGTGCTGCGCGGCCTGTCCCTCGCCGTGCCGAAGGGGGAGATCGTCGCCCTGCTCGGCGCCAACGGCGCGGGCAAGTCCACCACCCTCAAGGCGATCTCCGGCCTCCTTCGGACCGAGGAGGGCGAGGTCACGCGCGGCGACATCCGCTTCGCCGGCGAGCGGATCGACGGCGTCGAGCCGCACGAGATCGTGCGCAAGGGCATCTTCCAGGTGATGGAGGGCCGGCGCATCGTCGCCGACATGACGCCGATCGAGAACCTCCGCCTCGGTGCCTACACCCGCTCCGACACGGAGGTGAAGCGCGACATCGAGATGGTGTTCGAGTATTTCCCGCGCCTGAAGGAGCGCACCGGCCTCGCCGGCTATCTCTCGGGCGGGGAGCAGCAGATGCTCGCCATCGGGCGCGCGTTGATGGCGCGGCCGAAGCTGATCCTGATGGACGAGCCCTCGATGGGCCTCTCGCCGCTCCTGGTGAAGGAGGTGTTCGGCATCATCCGCCGCCTCAACCGCGAGCTCGGCATCACCGTCCTGCTCGTCGAGCAGAACGCGCGCATGGCGCTCTCGGTCGCGAGCTACGGCTACGTGATGGAGCAAGGGAAGGTGGTGCTCGACGGCACGGCCGAGCAGCTCGCCAACAACGAGGACGTGAAGGAGTTCTACCTCGGCGGCCACGGGGCGGAGCGCAAGTCGTTCAAGAACCTGAAATCCTACAAGCGGCGGAAGCGCTGGCTGTGAGCGAATTCTACGACGCGCTGGAGACGCGGAGCGCCGAGGAGCGCGCGGCGGCGCTGCATGATGTGCTGCCGCGCCAGGTCGCGCACGCCAAGGCGAATGCGCCGCACTATGCGGCGCTGCTCGCGGATGTGGACCCGGCGGAGATCACCAGTGTCGCCGCGCTCGCCCGCCTGCCGGTCACGCGCAAGTCGGAGCTGATCGCGCGCCAGGCCGAGGCCCCGCCCTTCGGCGGCGTGGTGGCGACGCCGATGGCGCGCCTCGCCCGCGTCTTCGCTTCGCCCGGCCCGATCTACGAGCCACAGGGCGACACGCCGGACTACTGGCGCTACGCCCGCGCGCTGTTCGCGACCGGCCTGCGCGCCGGCGAGCTGATGCACAACTGCTTCGCCTACCACTTCACGCCCGCGGGCATGATGCTGGAAGGGGGCGCCCGCGCCCTCGGCTGCCCGGTCTTCCCCGCCGGCACCGGCAACACGGAGATGCAGGCGCGGGCCGCGGCGCATCTCCGCCCGCGCTGCTATTCCGGCACGCCGGACTTCCTCAAGACCATCCTGGAGAAGGGCGACGAGCTCGGCCTCGACCTCTCCTCGATCCGCATCGGCCACGTCACTGCCGGCCCCTACCTGCCGAGCCTGCGCGAGTGGTATGCGGCGCGCGGCCTGACCGTGCTGCAATCCTACGGCACCGCCGATCTCGGCCTGATCGCCTACGAGTCCGAGGCGCGCGAGGGCATGATCGTGGACGAGGGCGTGGTGGTGGAGATCGTCCGCCCTGGCACCGGCGATCCCGTGCCCGAGGGCGAGGTGGGCGAGGTCGTCGTCACCGCCCTCAACCCGCACTACCCGCTGATCCGCTTCGCCACCGGCGACCTTTCGGCGGTGCTGCCGGGCACCTCGCCCTGCGGCCGGACCAACATGCGCATCCGCGGCTGGATGGGCCGCGCCGACCAGGCGACGAAGGTGCGCGGGATGTTCGTCCGCCCGGAACAGGTCGCCGAGATCCTGCGCGCCCATCCCGGCGTGCGGCGCGCGCGCCTCGTCGTCGCGCTGGAGGGCGAGCGCGACGCGATGACGCTGCGCGCCGAGGCCGCTTCCCCTGATCCCGCGCTCGCCGCTAGCCTCGCGCGCGCGCTTCAATCGGTGACAAATCTGCGCGGCACGGTGGAGCTGGTGCCGCCCGGCACGCTGCCCAACGACGGCAAGGTGATCGAGGACACGCGCCCCATAGGGTGACGGCGATGCTTCCGGACGGCGGCAGCTACGAGGAGATTCGCGCCCGTTTCCGCTGGCACATCCCGGCGCGCTACAACATCGGCGTGGACGCCTGCGACAAGTGGGCCGATGGCAGCGGCCGCATCGCGCTGATCCACCTCCGCACGGACGGCACGACCGAACGGATCAGCTTCGACGCTCTGAAATCCGCCACCAACCGCCTCGCCAACGCGCTGCGCCACCACGGGATCGCGCGCGGCGACCGTGTCGGCGTGCTGCTGCCGCAGGTGCCGGAGGCGGCGATCGCGCATCTCGCGATCTACAAGCTCGGCGGGATCGCGGTGCCCCTGTTCCAGCTCTTCGGGGAGCAGGCGCTGGAGTACCGGCTGCGCGATTCGGGCGCCGCGGCGCTCGTCACCGATGCGACCGGCCTCGCCAAGCTGACGGCCATCCGTGCCCGCCTGCCCGCCCTGCGCCTGGTGCTGAGCGCCGACGGCGCGGGCGAGGGCGGCGCGCTCGACCTGCAGGCCGAGATGGCGCGCGCCTCCGACGGCTTCACGCCCGTGGACACCGCGCCCGACGACCCGGCGCTGATCATCTACACCTCCGGCACCACCGGCGCGCCGAAGGGCGCGCTGCACGCGCACCGCACCCTGCTCGGCCACCTGCCCGGCGTGGAGATGGCGCAGGAGCTGTTCCCGAAGCCGGGCGACCTCTACTGGACGCCGGCCGACTGGGCCTGGATCGGCGGCCTGATCGACGTGCTGCTGCCGGCCCTGCATCACGGCGTGCCGGTGCTCGCGCACCGCATGACGAAATTCGACCCCGAATTCGCCTTCCGCCTGATGGCCGAGCACGGCGTGCGCAACGCCTTCCTGCCGCCGACGGCGCTCAAGATGCTGCGCGGCGCGGTGCCCGATCAGCGCCGCTTCGGCCATGCGCTGCGCTCGATCGGCAGCGGCGGCGAGACGCTGGGGGAGGAGCTGCTGGACTGGGGCCGCGCCGCCTTCGGCCTCACCATCAACGAGTTCTACGGCCAGACCGAATGCAACATGGTGGTCTCGAGCTGCGCCGGGATCGGCGCGCTGAAGCCCGGCCGCATGGGTCGCGCCGTTCCGGGCCATGAGGTCGCGATCGTGGACGCTGCCGGGAACGTCGTGCCGCCCGGTACGCTTGGCACCATCGCGATCCGCCGGCCCGATCCGGTGATGTTCCTCGGATACTGGAACAACGAGGCGGCGACGGCGGCGAAGTTCGCGGGCGACTGGCTGCTCACCGGCGACCAGGGCGTGCAGGACGAGGCGGGGTATTTCCGCTTCGTCGGCCGCGACGACGACGTGATCACCTCCGCCGGCTACCGCATCGGCCCGGGCGAGGTGGAGGACTGCCTGCTGCGTCACCCCGCGGTCGCGCTCGCCGCAGTGGTCGGCGTGCCGGACCCGCTGCGCACCGAGCGGGTGAAGGCCTTCCTCGTGCCAGCCGCGGGCGTGACACCGAGCGAGTCGCTGGCGGCGGAGATCCAGGAATTCGTGAGGTCGCGCCTCGCTGCGCATCTCTACCCGCGCGAGGTCGAATTCGTGGATTCGCTGCCGATGACCGCGACCGGCAAGGTGATGCGCGGCGAGTTGCGCCGGCGCGGCGGCGATGGCGGTTGACGCCTGCGCCGTTCAGCGGCGCGGCAGGGCTTCGCGCAGGGGGTGGCGCAGCAGCAGCCCGGCACGGCGGAACGCGGCGCCGAGATGGATCGCGGTCGGCATGGCCGCATAGACCGTGAGCGGCGGCAACCACCGCAGCAGCGTCGCCAGCGCCTCGCAGCGCGCCCCGCGCTGGGCGAGGGCGCAGGCGAGCAGCAACCCGGCCTCGTCGGGATGGAGACGCGGGCAGAGCCGGCAGGCGAGGACGGGCGGATGCCCGGTCCGTGCGAGCGTGCGCAGCAGGGCCTCGATCGGCCCTGCGGCCGCTTCGGCGCCCTCGGCGGCGAGGAGGACGCGCAGGGCGGGAAGGGATGGGGCGCCGCGGGCGACCTCATGGCTCCAGAGACGGAACGCGTCGGCGAGCAGGCGCTCGGGCGCGGGCAGGTCATCCACGAGGGCGCCCGACCAGGGCCAGGCGGGAAGGCCGTAGGTTGCCATGCGGTGGGGACTCCGTGGCTTGGGACCGGCATGATGTCGCGAATGCGAATGAATCGCAACTACGCCGGTGCCGGCTGGCGATGGCAGCACGGAGGCGTGCCCTCGGTGGACGCTGCGGCTCCGCGCAAGCAGGTGGGGGGGCCGCGGAGGTCGGGTGGCGCACCTCGTCAGCCATCACCCGCGCCTGGCGCCGGGGCGCCTCCGTGTTGCCTACAGCGTCCAGCGGGGGCAGCCCGTCGAGCAGGTCGGCACGGTCGGTCAGCCAGCCGGCGCGCGATCAGGTGAATGACTGGTGCCTCGCCCGTCTCATGGCGCTCAACGTGTCCCTTCGCGCCGACAAGCCGCGCTGCGACCACCAGCGCGCGGTGCAGGGGCAGGCGCGCCATGTCCGGATGGCCGATCGGATCGGCGATGCCGAACTCGTCATCGAGAGTGAGGAACATCACACCCTTCGTGCCCCGCGGCCGCTGACGCACCGGCACCCGGCCGGGCCGCGCAATGCCTCCTCCATCGCTCACAGCCCATCGGCCGCGCGCGGCCGTGCCTGGACCGGCACCAGGACGACCGGCGCGAGACCGGAGCGGGCCATGCCCGGCGATCACGTATCGGGCTCCGGCGCGATCCGCAGCGCCGGTCCTCCCCACCGCGCTTGCCGCCGGCCCCGGCGCGACTTGCGCGGGTCAGCACCAGGGCGCAGAACCCTGCCACTGCGCCGGGATCGGCGGAGAGCGCCTCGTGCAGCCCGGGGCGCACGCCAGGCCGCCTCGGGGCAACGCCGCAGCGGGCAGCGGGCAGAGCGGTGCCGCCGCCGCCCGCTCCTCCGACACCGCCCGTCCGCCGCCATGCTCAGGCCGCGTGATGTGGGCACGTAGCGGGGCAATCAGGGCAAGGCGGCCGAGGTCGCGGGGAGGGGAGGGACAGGCATGGAGGCGCCGTAGGTTCGCCGGACGTTCTCATAACCACTTTCCCCCCGGTAGAGGGTGCGCGCGCAGCCGCATGGCTCGTCCCCAGTCCGCTCAGGACGGCAGCCCTTGATCCGGCGGGGATGCAGACCGACGATCAGCCCATGGTGTGGAGCCTCCGCATGCCCTCGACCCAAGCCGCGACCCCGGCGACTGCCGCCGCCCCCCTCACCAGCAGCGTCGCCGACGGCTTCGCCGGCGCCGTCGGCCATACGCCGCTGATCCGCCTGCGCCGCGCCTCCGAGGCGACGGGCTGCGAGATCCTCGGCAAGGCCGAATTCATGCAGCCCGGCGGCAGCGTGAAGGACCGCGCCGCCCTCGGCATCATCCAGGCCGCCGAGGCGCGCGGCGCGCTGGT
>JADGHI010000070.1 GCA_019689515.1 Acetobacteraceae bacterium
GCGCCGCGCTGGACGCAGCGGCGGCATCCCCTGGCCTTCGCCACGCGGCGCTGGTCGCGCTGGCGCTGCCCGATGCGGTAGAGGCGCTGCTCGGCGCCGAGACCGGCGGGCTGGCCCCCGCCGCCGGTGCGACCCGGCTCGCCTTCGATCCCGTGACCGGCGAGCTTGCGGATCGGCCGACCCTGGCCGCGCGCCGTGCGGGTGCCCGTGCGGCGACGCTGCTCGCCCCGGTTGGACCGGCGGCGCGGCGGGCGATGGAGGACGCGGTCGGCCCGTTCCTGCACGCCGATCCGCCGGCGCCGGTGGCGGTGGCCCTGCCCGATCCGGTGCCGGTGCCCGAGCCGGTCGCGGAAACGCGCCGCCCTGTGCCGCCTGCCGTGCGGCGCAACGGTGTCACCTGGCGGGTCAGCGTCGGCGGCCACCGCATCGCGCTCCGCACGACCGAGGATGCCGAGGGCCGGCTGGTGGAGATCGCCATCACCCTCTCCAAGGAGGGCGCCGCCTTCCGCAGCCTGATGGACGCGCTGGCGCAGTCGGTCAGCCTCGGCCTCGCGCGCGGCGTGCCGCTGGCCGATTACGTCGAGGCCTATGCCTATACCCGCTTCGGCCCCGCCGGCACGGTAGAGGGCGATCCGGACATCCCGCGCGCGACCTCCTTCCTCGACTGGGCCTTCCGGCGACTGGCGATGGACTATCTCGGCCGGCGCGACCTGCCGCAGCCGAGCGAGGAGGATTGCGCGCCCGACGCGCTGGGCAGCGCCGCGCAGCAGACCCTGCCGCTGCTGCCGATGGAGCTGCCGCCGGCATGGCCTGCCCCACGCCGGCGACCGGCGCCGCGGGGGTTGCGCGTCGTCAGGGGCTGATCCACTCCTCGCCGCCTGTCGTCAGTAGATGAGGAGGACGACCCATGGCCGCCGCCGGACGCATTGAGGCCCGACTGCGCGAACTCGGCATCACTCTGCCTGAGGCGGCGGCGCCGATCGCCAACTACGTGCCGTTCAACCTGGTGGGGAACCTCGTCGTGATCTCCGGCCAGCTTCCCCTGCGCGGCGGCGCGCTGGTCGCGGCCGGCAAGCTCGGCGCCGGTGTCTCCCTTGAACAGGGGCGGGAGGCGGCGCGGGCCAGCTTCCTCAACCTGGTCGCGCAGCTCAAGGCGGCCTGCGGCGGCGATCTCGACCGGGTGCGGCGCGTGGTGCGGCTCGGCGGCTTCATCGCCTGCACGCCCGAGTTCACCCAGCACGCGCAGGTGATGAACGGCGCCTCGGACGCGGCCGTCGAGATCTTCGGCGAGGCCGTGGGGCGGCATGCGCGGACGACGGTGGGCGTGCCCTCGCTGCCGCTCGACGCGGCGGTCGAGGTCGAGGGGATGTTCGAGATCGGCTGAACCGGGCAGCCCCCGATCCAGCTCGGCCTGCCGCTGCGACCGGGCAGGCCCGGCCAGCGGCAGATGACCGGCGCGCCCAGGGTGACGGCACCCGCCTTCGACGCCAACGGCAACGCGGGGGCGAGCGGCTGGCCGGCCGGTCAGGACTCCTCAGGCATCATCCCGGCCCGCATGTGCGGCCGGAGCGCGGCCTCCAGCCGCGCATAGGCTGCCTCGATGGATTCTGCAGCGCGGCGCAGTTCCTCGTCCCCGAAGAACCAGGACGCGCCGAGGAGCCGGACCACCTCGCCCGGTGCGGCGGCCTGGAGCGCCTGATGGATCGCTGTTGCGCGGCTGCGGCGCTCCACATCGGCGATGGAGCCCGTCCCCTCCAGTTGGAACCCGGCCTCCAATCCGCGCGACCAGCGCCGGCGCAGGGCGAGGCGGGTGCCGTCACGCAGCCGCAGGACCACCTGCTCTGGAAGCGGTAAGGGAAAGCCAAGGCGCACCCGAACGCCGGTGGCTGAGATGTCGGAGACGATGCAATCGACCGCGGTGTCGCCCCTGATGATCTGCGCGCCCTTGAGCACCCGGCTCCGCTTCGCGCGCCGGTTCTCCCGCGGCGTTGTGGCCGGGGCACCGGCCGGGACCTCGGGCAGGCCCTCGCCGCGGGGAGGCGGGATTTCGGCAATTGCGCCCGGAAAGCCGCTCACGTGGCTGCGCTCCGCGTGGAAGACATCGTTCAGGATGGTTTCCGGTTCACCAGGCTGCGACGCGCTGACTCGGTCCGAAGCAGATCTGCCACGATCGCTCCACCGACTTACCACCTGGTATGGCAATCGGCATCTGCCGTGGCGCGCGGTTGCGCCTCGCACAGCCGTAGGGTGCCACGATTCGTACCGAAAGTCTATCGAACCAATTGGTGGAATTGCTGTGCCCGGTGTGGCGGGTCCGAAGGCCTGAGATCCGCCTGCCGGCCCACGCCCTCTCCTCCCGGCGCCGCTCAATAGCAGGCCAGCACCATCAGAGGAGTTGACCTCGGTGCCGGGAGAGCGACATCCCCTGGCGATGCCCGACGGTTCCCGCGCCCTCTCCCTCTCGCTGCATTCCCGCATCGCCGACATTCCCGCCGCGGAGTGGGATGCCTGCGCGGGAGGGGACAACCCCTTCGTCTCGCACGCCTTCCTCGCGGCGCTGGAGGACAGCGGCTCGGTCACGGCCCGCACCGGCTGGCTGCCGCAGCACGCCGCGCTGCGCGACACGGAGGGGCGGCTCGTCGCCTGCGCGCCCTGCTACGCGAAGAGCCATTCCCGGGGCGAATACGTCTTCGACTACGCCTGGGCCGATGCGCTGGAGCGCAGCGGCGGCCGCTACTACCCCAAGCTCCAGGTCTGCGTGCCCTTCAGCCCGGTGCCCGGCCCGCGCCTGCTGGTCCGGCCCGGCACCGGCGTGCCGGTCGCCGCCCTCGCGCAGGGGCTCGCGCAGGCCTGCGAGGAGCTCGGCACCTCCTCGGTGCACGTGACCTTCTGCACGGAGGGCGAGTGGACCGCGCTCGGCGAGGCCGGCTGGCTGCGCCGGCTCGGCGTGCAGTTCCACTGGCACAACGCCGGGTATGAGAGCTTCGATGACTTCCTCGGCGCGCTGTCCAGCCGCAAGCGCAAGGCGATCCGGCGCGAGCGGCGCGACGCGGCGGCCTCCGGCCTGACCCTGCGCACCCTGCGCGGGCACGAGATCACGCCCCGGTACTGGGCGGCCTTCCACCGCTTCTACCGCAGCACCACGGACAAGAAGTGGGGGCGGAGCGCCTACCTCACGCCGCAATTCTGGCCGCTCCTCGGCGAGCGTCTGGGCGATGCGGTGGTGCTGATGGTCGCCGAGCAGGACGGCGACCCGGTCGCCGGCGCGCTGAACCTGCTCGGGCGCGAGGCGCTCTACGGGCGCAACTGGGGCAGCCTCATCGACATGCCCTTCCTGCATTTCGAGCTCTGCTACTACCGCGCCATCGAGTTCGCCATCGAGAACCGCCTCCCGCGCGTCGAGGCCGGGGCGCAGGGCGAGCACAAGATCCAGCGCGGCTACCTGCCGGTGCCGACCTACTCCGCGCACTGGATCGCGCATCCGGGCCTGCGACGCGGCGTGGCGGATTTCCTCGTGCACGAGCGGCGGGCGATGGAGCAGGAGATCGCGGAACTTGCGACGCTCTCTCCCTTCCGCAGGGGAGGCGAGGAGGAGGAGACGTAGCGCAGCCGGCACCCGCTGGCCCTGATCGCCGGCGCCTGACGCCGTGGCGCTCCTTCCCGCCTATCTCCAGCTTGCCGCCGCGATGGCGCTGGTCGGCGCCAATGTCGCGGTCGCGAAGCTGCTGGCCGAGGCGCTGCCGATCCCGCTGATCGCTGCCCTGCGCTGCGCGCTGGCCTGCGCCGTGCTGTGGCCGCTGGCGTGGGCGATGGACGGCCGGGTGCGGCCGGACCGCGCGGCGCTGCGCAACCTGGCACTGCAGGCGGCCTTCGGCACGGTGCTCTACAACGTCGGACTGCTTGCGGGGCTGCGCCTGACGACGGCGCTCGAGGGCGGCCTGGTGCTGGCGACCCTGCCGGCGGTGGTGGGAATCGGCTCCGCGCTCTGGCTGCGCGAGCGGCTGTCCGCGCGGCAATGGGCCGCGGTGGGGCTCGCCGCGGGCGGCATGGCGGCGATCACGCTGGCCCGCGTGGGAATGGTGTCCGAGACGGCCGGCTCGATCCTTGGCAACGCGCTGGTCTTCGCCGGGGTGTGCGGCGAGGCGACCTATGTGCTGCTGGCCAAGCGCCTCGCGGGGCGGGTGCCGGTCGTGACCGCCTCGCTCTGGATGCAGGCGCTGAGCGCGGCGATGCTGCTGCCGCTGGCCCTGCCTGGGATCGGCGCGGTGGCGGCGCTGGTGGAGCCGCGGCTCGCAGGCCTGCTGGTGTTCCATTCGCTGACGGCGAGCGTGCTCTGCCTGCTGCTGTGGTATGCGGGCCTGCGGCGCGCGCCGGCGAGCGTGGCGGGGGTGTTCACCGCCTTCCTGCCGGCGACGGCGGCGGCGGTGGCCGTGGCGCTACTGGGGGAGGCGTTCACGGAGGTACATGCGGCGGGCTTCATCCTGATGCTCGCCAGCGTCCTGCTGGCGACCTGGCCGCGACGGGGGGAAAGGAGATGAGGGCGTGGTTCCACTGCACGGGCGCGGAACTACTCGCGCGTTCGGTGGAGGACACGGTGGGCCGCCTGGCCTCCGCGCAGCAGGCGCGCGGGTATCCCGGAAGCCCGGACCAGGAATTCGCGTGGCATCGCCAGGTGGCTGCGCTGCGCGACGCCATCGCCGAGGCCGGCGGCGAGTCCTGGACCGTCGCGCTCGAATACGACCTGCTGCGGCTGGAGAAGCGCGTGGATGCGGTGGTGCTGACCGACCGCGCGATCCTGGTGCTGGAATTCAAGATCGGCGCGACGAGTACGGCCGCGATGGCGGAGGCGGAGGACTACGCGCTCGACCTGCGCGACTTCCATGCCGGCAGCCGCCGCCACCTGATCCTGCCCGTGCTGGTTGCCGGGGATGCGCCCTTCGAAGCGCCACGCCAGCCTTGGCTGCTGCCGCCCAACCCAACCGAGGTCCTGTGCTGCGGCCATGCGACGCTCGGCGCGCTGTTCCGCTGGGCGCAGCGAGAGGTCCCGCCGGCGGCCACACCGCTGGACGGCTGCGCCTGGCTGTCCGAGCCTTATCGCCCGGTGCCGACCATCGTCGAGGCCGCGACGATGCTCTACGCGCGCAACGGCGTGGCCGAGATTGCTGCCGCGCGCGCCGACGCCGCGAATCTCACCCGCACCGCGCGCGCCATCGCCCGCGCGGTGGAAGCCGCGCAGGCGGCAGGCGACAAGCGCGTGGTCTTCGTCACTGGCATCCCTGGTGCGGGCAAGACGCTCTGCGGCCTTAACGCAGTCTTCGCGCCGGAGGCCGGTGGCCATAGCGCCTTCCTCACGGGCAACGTCCCGCTGGTCGCGGTGCTACGCGCGGCGCTCGCTGCCGATGCGGTCCGGCGCGGCGAGTGCAGCCGCGCGGAGGCCGAGCGGCGCGTGAAGGAGCGGCTGCAGAACGTGCACCGCTTCCTGGAGGACAACGCCACCGACCTCCAGCGCCGCGCCCCACCCGACCGCCTGATCGTCTTCGACGAGGCGCAGCGCGCCTGGGACGAGGCGAAGGCGCGCATCGGCACGCGTAACAGGCCTTCCCGCCTGACCATGAGCGAGCCCGCCCACACGCTGGAGATCATGGGCCGCCACGCCGGCTGGGCGGTGGTGGTCGCGCTGATCGGCAACGGGCAGGAGATCAACACCGGTGAGGCCGGCTTGCGCGAATGGGGGCGTGTGATCGCCGCCTCGGGCGGCGCCTGGCGCGCCGTCGCCGCCAGCCGCGCGGTCGAGGCGTCCGATCCGGTGCAGCGCCTCGCGGATGGATGGCCGCCTTGGCTCGAACGCGACGAGGACCTGGACCTGACCGTGCCCGTGCGCAGTGTGCGGGAATCCGCCGGCGCGGCCTGGGTGGATGCGGTGCTGCGCGGCGAGGTGCTGGATGCGAAGGCGATCGCTGAGTCCAGCCCAGCCTTGCCCTTTTTGCTCACCCGTGATCTGGCCGCGATGCGGACTGCATTACGGGTGTTGGCGCGCGGGCGGCGCAGGGCGGGCCTTGTCGCCTCCGCTGGCGCAAAGCGATTGCGGGCGGAGGGGCTCGGCGTGCAGCTCGACGACGTTGCCGACTGGTTCCTGCGGCGCTGGCCCGATGTGCGCGCCTCTGACGCGCTCGAGACCTTCGCCACGGAGTATGACTGCCAGGGACTGGAGTTGGACGTGGTCGGTCTCGCCTGGGGTGGCGACCTGTTGTGGCGCGAAGACGGCTGGCTGCCACGTCGCTTCGCCGGCACTGCCTGGCAAACCGTGCGCAGCGCGGAGGAGCAGCGCTACATCGTCAACACCTACCGCGTGCTGCTGACCCGCGCCCGCTACGAGACGGTGATCTGGGTCCCGCGCGGCTCCCGCCACTGCGAAGCCCACTACGACGCAACACGCGATGCCGCGGAGATGGATGCCATCGCGGACTTCCTCCTCGCCTGCGGTGCCCGCCCGCTGGACGAGGCCATCGCTCCGGTGCACGAAGCCCGCGAGCCTGCCCCGTCCCTGGTTTGAGTCATTCCTTTCCCGATGCACCTCCTCCTCATCCTGGTCCTCCTCCTCGTCGCGCCCGCGGCGTCGCGGGCGGAGACCGAGCTCAAGATCGCCACCTGGAACATCGCCTGGCTCACCACCAAGCCCGCCGGCCATCCCGCGCTGCCACGCGGCGTCGCCGGCAAGAGTCCGGAGGACCTCGCCCTGCTGCGCCGCTATGCGGAGCGCCTCGCCGCCGACATCGTCGCATTGCAGGAGGTGGACGGACCGCTTGCCGCCGCGCGGGTGTTCGACAGCCGCACCTATGAGCTTCACCTGACCGACGAGACCGACATCCAGCGCCCCGGCTTCGCCTGGCGCCGCGGGCTGCGAGTGACGCGCAACCCCGATCTGGTCGGGCTCGACCTGTTTCCGGCGGCGCGTCACTCGCTCCGCCGCGGCGCGGACATCACCGTCGAGACGCCGGGCGGGTCGCGGCTGCGGCTGCTCTCGGTCCACCTTGCCGCGGGCTGCCACTTCGATGCCTTCGCCACCTCGAACCGTCCGCAATGCGATACGCTGGCCCGGCAGATGCCGCCGCTCGTCGGCTGGATCGCCGAGCGGCGGCGCGAGGGCGTGCCCTTCCTGATCCTCGGCGACTTCAACCGCCGCATCCCGTCCGACAACCGCGACGACCTGATGCGCACGCTGGAGCAGGCGGCGCCGCTGCTGCGCGCGACGCAGGGGCGGTCGAACCCCTGCTGGGGCGGGGGGCACTTCATCAGCCACATCCTCGCCGGCGGCGCGGCGCGCGGCTGGGTGGTGCCGGACAGCCTGCGCGTGCTGGTCTATGAGGAGCGCGACCGGCGCTACCGCGACCGGCTCTCCGACCACTGCCCGATCAGCGTCCGGCTGCGCATCCCATGAGCGCGCCGCGCGGCCCCGCCCGCGATCCCGCCGCAACGGAGGCGTCGCCCGCCTTCGCCCGGATCATCCTGCCGCTCTCCGCGCTGAACGTGCTCAACCAGGCGAGCCGGGCGCTGGTGGCGGTGGTCGGGCCGCTTCTGGCGCTGGAATTCGGTCTCTCGGCGACCGAGCTCGGCATGCTCGCGGCGGCCTTCTTCGCCTCCTACGCGCTGACCCAGCTTCCGGTGGGGCTGGCGCTCGACCTCTACGGCTCGCGGCGCGTGCAGAGCGCGCTTGCGCTGGTCGCGGCGGCGGGCTTCGCCCTCTCCGCGATGGCGGAGGCGGCATGGCTGCTGGCGGTGGGGCGGTTCGTCACCGGCATCGGCGTCGCCGCCGGCTTCATGGCGATGATCAAGACCGCGACGGAGTGGTATCCGCGCCACCGCATCGCCGCCGTGACCGGCACCGGCGTGTTCATCGGTGCCGCCGGCGGGATGCTCGCCACCCTGCCGGCGCAATGGATGCTGCCGCTCCTCGGATGGCGCGGGCTGTTCGTGCTGCTCGCCGTGGCCGCGCTTCTCGTGGCGGCCTGGATCCGCCTGGTGGTGCCGGAGGCGCCGCCCGGCGCGCCGCCGCGCCGGCAGCAGCGGCGCAAGCTCGGCGTCGAGATCGCCGAGTTCGGCCGCATCTTCACCCATCGCGCCTTCCTGCGCCTCGTGCCGGCGGTGGTGCTGATGACGGGCCTCACCTTCACCTATCAGGGCCTCTGGGCCGGGCCCTGGCTGCGCGACGTGGGCGGCCTCGGCGACGAGGCGCGGGCGGGAGTGCTGTTCTGCTTCGCGCTCGGGCTGATGGCGGGCAGCCTGCTGAACAGCCGGCTCGCCTCGGCGCTGCAGCGCCGCGGGGCGGACCCGATGCTGGTCCCCTATTGCGGCATGGTGGCGATGATGGCGGTGCAGCTCGTGCTGGCGCTCGCCGCGCCGGCGGACCCGCTGCTGCAGACCCTGCTCTGGACCGCCTTTGCCTATGTCAGCGCCACCGGCCCCGCCTCCTTCGCCGCGGTGGGGCAGCACTTCCCGTCCGAGCTCTCGGGCCGGGTGGCGACCGCGATCAACGCCACCATGCTGGTGCTGGTCTTCGTGCTGCAATGGGCGATCGGCGCAATCCTCGACCTCTGGCCGCGCACCGCCTCGGGCGGCTGGGACCCGGCGGGCTACGGCTGGGCGCTGCTGCTGACGGTCGCCTTGCAGGCCGCGGCGGCGGTATGGCTCGTCCTCGCGCCGCGACCGGGACGGGCGGAGGGAACGGGGAGCAGCGGGACGGCATGAACGCCAAGGCCATGCGCCAGCTCGTGGCGCGCTACCGGGTCGAGGACGGCAAGGGCTTCTCCCTCGCCGACCACGATCCCGCCGACACCGGCGGGCTCAACCTCAAAAAGTCCGAGGCGGCGGCGCTGCTGCGCGAGGGCATCGAGCGGCTGGCCCGCGACCAGGACATGCTCTACGCGCAGGACCGCTGGGCGGTGCTGTGCCTGTTCCAGGCGATGGACGCGGCGGGGAAGGACAGCGCGATCAAGCACGTCTTCTCCGGCGTCAACCCGCAGGGCTGCCACGTCGCCAGCTTCAAGGCGCCCGGGCCGGTGGAGCTGGACCACGACTTCCTCTGGCGCCACGTCGCCGCGCTCCCGGCGCGCGGGCAGATCGGCATCCACAACCGCTCCTGGTACGAGGAGGTGCTGGTCGTGCGCGTGCATCCGGAGCTGCTGGAGCGCCAGAAGCTGCCGCCGCGACTGATCACCGCGCGGATCTGGGAAGAGCGGCTGGAGGACATCGCCGCCTTCGAGCGCTACCTCGCGCGCCAGGGCGTGGTGTTGCTGAAGTTCTTCCTCCACGTCTCGAAGGAGGAGCAGCGCAAGCGCTTCCTCAAGCGCATCGAGCAGCCGGAGAAGAACTGGAAGTTCGAGGCGCGGGACGTGGCGGAGCGGCGCCACTGGGACGCCTATCAGGCGGCCTACGAGGCGGCGATCCGCGCCACCGCCGCGCCGCACGCGCCGTGGTTCGTGGTGCCTGCCGATCACAAATGGTTCACCCGGCTGATCGTTGCGGGTGCGTTGGCGCAGGCGCTGGAGGGGCTGGACCTGCACTACCCGGTGGTGAGCGAGGAGGCGCGCGCGGCGCTGGAGCGGGCGAGGGTGGAGCTGGGTTAGTCGCGCGTCGGGCGCAGTCCGCCCTACAGCCTCCGGTCCGGCGCCCGCGCCGCGAGCCATGCCCCCAGCGACGCCACGGCCGCCGCCACCAGGAAGGCGGCGCGGAACCCGCCCGCCAGCGCCTCGCCGAGCGCCGCGCGCTGCGCCTCCGTCATTGCCGCCAGGGCCGCCGGGCCGCCGCTCACGCGGCGCGCGAACAGCGCCGCCGCCTCCGGATCGCTCGCCGCCAGGGTGGCGAACAGCGCCACGCCCATCAGCGCCGCGCCCGCCGCGGAGCCGAGCGCGCGGGCGAATTGCAGCGAGGCCGCGGCCTGCCCGAGTCGCTCCCGCCCCGCCGCCACCTGCACCACCGTCTGCACCACGGGGAAGGAGGTGCCGAGGCCGAAGGCCACCAGGCCCAGCACCCAGGGCAGCGCGGCCGTCCCGATCGAGCCGATCGCGAACGCCACCACCGCGAGCAGCGCCGCCGCCACCCCCATGCCGATGGCCGGGAACACCATCGTTCGCCCGCTCCTCGCCACCAGCCGACCGATCACCAGCGCACCGACGCTGCCGCCCGCGGCGAGCGGCAGCATGGCGAGGCCGATTTGCGCCGGACCGATGCCGCGTACCACCTCGAGATAGATCGGCACGAAGGTGATCAGCCCGACCAGCGCGGCGCCGACGCAGGCCGCGATCGTGTCGCAGCGCCAGATCATGGGGATGGCGAGCAGGTTCAGCGGCAGCAGCGGGTCGGCCGCGCGCCGCTCCTGCCGGATCAGCAGGACCAGCGCCGCCACCGCCAGCGCCGCGCAGGCGAGGCCGAAGGGCAGCGCCTCGACCGAGAGCTTCTGCGCCCGGTCCATGGCCAGCATGGTCGGCACCACGAAGGCCACGAACAGCGCAAACCCGGCCCAGTCGGCGCGGAAGGTTCGGCTCCTGCCTCGTCCCCCGGTCTCCTCCCCCTCCGCCGCGTGCGTCGGCAGGCGCAGCGTCAGCACCGCCGCGGCTGCGGCGACCGGCAGGTTCACCAGGAACACCGAGCGCCAGCCCAATTGCTGGGTCAGCACGCCGCCGACCAGCGGCCCGAGCGAATTGGCGACGACGTAGGTGCTGCCGAACCAAGCCTGGAAGCGGATGCGCTCGCGCGGCGGGATCGCCTCGCCGATCAGCGCCTGGGCGAGCGCGATCAGCCCGCCGCCGCCGCAGCCCTGCACCAGCCGCGCCACGGCGAGCAGCGTCAGGCTCGGCGCGAGGGCACAGAGCACCGACCCCGCGGCGGTGACGGCAAGCGCGACGAGCATCATCCGCCGCCGCCCGAATGCGTCGCCGAGCTTGCCATAGACCGGCGCGGCGAGGGTGGTGGCGAGCAGATAGGCCACCACCACCCAGGAAAGCCGCTCCACCTCGCCGAGCTCGGCGGCGATCGCGGGCAGCGCGGTGGCGACGATGGTCTGGTCGAGGGCGGCAAGGAAGATCGCCGTGCCGGCGGCGGGGAAGTGGCGGAAGAAGCGCCGGCGCAGCTCGGCGGGGCTGAGGGGGGCTTCGGACACGGCGGCCGCGGCGCCTTCAGACCACCCCGCTCCGGCCCATCTCCAGGAACTTCTCGCGCCGTCGCGCGCGCAGCGTGGCGCCGTCGAGCGCCAGCAGCGGCTCGAGCAGCTCCGCGATCTGGCGGCCGACGGCGGTGATGGTCGCCGCCGGGTCGCGGTGCGCGCCGCCGAGCGGCTCCGTCACCACCGCGTCCACCAGGTTCAGCCGGCGCAGGTCCTCGGCGGTGAGCTTCAGGGCCTCCGCTGCCTGGGGCGCGTTCGCGGCGTCGCGCCAGAGGATGGAGGCGCAGCCCTCGGGCGAGATGACCGAATAGACCGCGTGCTCCAGCATCAGGATCCGGTCGGCGGCGGCGAGCGCGATGGCGCCGCCCGAGCCGCCCTCGCCGATGATGGTGGCGATGAAGGGGACGGGCGCCTCCAGGCAGGCCTCGATGGAGCGGGCGATGGCCTCGGCCTGGCCGCGCGCCTCGGCCTCGATGCCGGGGAAGGCGCCGGCGGTGTCCACGAAGGAGAGGATCGGCAGGCCGAATCGGCCGGCGAGCTCGATCAGGCGGCGCGCCTTGCGGTAGCCCTCCGGCCGGCTCATGCCGAAATTGTGCTTCACGCGGCTCTCGGTGTCGTCGCCCTTCTCGGTGCCGAGGACCAGGACGGAGCGGCCGCGGAACCGGCCTAGGCCGCCGATCACCGCGGCGTCGTCGGCGAAGGCGCGGTCGCCGGCGAGGGGCGTGAATTCCTCGATCAGCGCGGCGATGTAGGCGGAGGCGTGGGGCCGGTCCGGATGGCGGGCGACGAGGGTCTTCTGCCAGGGGGTGAGCTTGGCGTAGGTCGATTTCAGCAGCGCCTGTGCCTTGTCGCGCAGCCGGCCGACCTCCTCGGCGACGTCGATGCCGCCCGCGTCGGTGGTTCGGCGCAGCTCCTCGATCTTGCCCTCGAGCTCGGCGATCGGCTTCTCGAAGTCCAGGAAGTGGCGCATCCGGGTCCCCTTGGCGGGCCGGGAC
>JADGHI010000071.1 GCA_019689515.1 Acetobacteraceae bacterium
GCCCCGCGGGCTGCGAGATCCACATCCACCGGGACCCCTTCGGCCGCAACGCGGCCGAGGTCTCGGGCAAGGCCCCCTTCTACATCGATGGCTACTTCGCACGCCCGACGCTCGACACGGCCACCTATCCGTTCCTGCATTCCACCGGGAGCTGGAACGCGCGGCTTTGGCACTACAACGAGCCGCGCGTCGACCGCGCGCTGGAGGCCGCGCGCCTGACCGGCGACCCGGCCAAGCAACGCGAGCACTACCTCGAGATGCAGCGCGCCCTGGCGGAGAACCCGCCTGGCTACATCGCCTACGCGGTCAACTTCGCCTGCGCCTACCGCGCCAATGTCCGCGACGTGAAGACCCATCCGATGCGGTGGTTCGACCTCCGGCACGGCAGCATCGGCTGAGCGGGAATGGGCGCCTTCCTGCTGCGCCGGTTCGCCTCGCTCGCCTTCGTGCTGTGGGCGATGACGGTGCTCGTCTTCGCCATCGTGCATATCCTGCCGGGATCGGTCGCGCACATGATCCTCGGCGAGTACGCGACCGATGCGGCGATCGCGGCGCTGGAGGAGAGGCTCGGCCTCAACGATCCCCTGTATGTCCAGTACTGGCGGTGGTTCAGCGGGATCCTGGCCGGCGACTTCGGCACCTCGCTGACCATGGACCGTCCCGCCGGCCCGCTGATCTTCGAGGCGCTGGGCCGCTCCGCGGTGCTCGCCTCGATCGCCATCGTGCTCGTCGCGGCGATCGGGATCGCGCTCGGCATTCATTCGGCCACCCACGTCGGCACGGCCAGCGACCGTGCGCTGACGCTGGGGCAGTACTTCTTCATCGCGGTGCCCGAGTTCTTCTGGTGCATCCTGGTGATCCTGTTCTTCGCCGTCTGGCTCGGCTGGCTGCCGGCCACGGGATACACGCCGCTCGCCGAGGGCGGGCTGCTGGGCTGGGCGAAGCACCTGATCCTGCCGGTCTCGACGCTGGTGCTCGGGCTGATCGCGCATGTCTCGCGCCTGACGCGTTCCTCCATGCTTGAGGCGATCGAGAGCCGCTACGTGCTCGCCGCGCGCGCCAAGGGCCTGCCCGAGCGGACGGTGCTGCGGCGCCACGCCCTGCCGAACGCGCTCCTGCCCGCGATCACCGTGATCGCCGTGGACATCGGCATCCTCATCGGCGGCATCGTGGTGGTCGAAAGCGTGTTCGCCTACCCCGGCCTCGGCCGCATGCTGGTCTATGCGATAGAGAACCAGGACCTGCCGCTGCTCATGGGCGGCATGATCGTGGTGACCGCCGTCTATGCGCTGGCGAACCTCGCGGCCGACATCCTCTACGCGGTGCTCAACCCGCGCATCCGCGTCGGCGGTGCGGTGTGAGCGCGACGGTCGCCACGCCCGCCCACCGGCTGCCCCGCACCCTCGTCACCGGGCTCCTCGTCGTCGGCGCGATCGCGCTGCTCGCGGCGCTCGGCCCCTGGATCGCGCCCTACGACCCCGATGCCTTCGACATGCGGGCCCGGCTGCAGCCGCCCTCCGCGGCGCACTGGTTCGGCACGGACGAGTTCGGGCGCGACGTGCTCTCCCGCGTGCTCTCCGGCGCGCACCACTCGATCCTCATGGGGGTCGGCGCGACGGCGATCAGCCTGGCCATCGGCGTCCCGCTCGGCCTGATCGCCGCCTTCCGGCGCGGCTGGACGGAAGAGGTCGTCATGCGGTGCATAGACCTCATGATCTCGCTGCCGCCCGTGCTGCTCGGCCTGCTGATCCTCGCCGTCACCGAGCCCGGCCTCTGGAAGACCATCCTCGCCGTCGGCCTCGTCTACGTGCCGATCATGACGCGCATCTCGCGCGCCGTCGCGCTGGACCTCCTCTCGGAGGATTTCGTCGAGGCGGCGCGCGCGCGGGGCGAGGGCGCCTACCACATCCTCGTCCGCGAGATCCTGCCGAATGCCTGGCCGCCGCTGATCGTCGAGACGGCGCTGCGCATCACCTTCGCCATCCTCCTCGGCTCCGCCCTGTCGTTCCTCGGCCTCGGGCCGCAGCCGCCGGCGAGCGAGTGGGGGCTCATGATCGCGGAATCCAGGCCCTTCATCGCCGAGGCCCCCTGGATCGGCCTCGCGCCGGGACTCTCTCTCTGCCTGCTCCTGATCGCGGTGAACACCGTCGGCGAGGGCCTGCGCGACCTGCTGGACCCGCGGCTCCGGGGGCGCGGGCATGGCTGAGGCCCTGCTGGATGTGGCAGGGCTGTCGGTTAGCTATGCGACGCGGCGCGGCCTGGTGCATGCGCTGCAGGACGTCTCGCTCGCCATACCGCGCGGCGGTGCGATGGGCCTTGTGGGCGAGAGCGGCTCAGGCAAGTCCTCGATGGTGCTCGCCCTGCTGGGGCTGCTCGACAAGGGAGCCCGGCTGGAGGCGGATCGCCTCGATTTTGCCGGCGAGGACCTGCGCCAGGCCTGCGCCCGGCTGCGCGGCTCGCGGATCGGCACCGTCTTCCAGGATCCGGCCGCAGCGCTGAATCCCGCCCTGCGCATCGGCTTTCAGGTCGCCGAGCCCTTGGTGCAGCACCGCAGGCTGCCGCAACCCATCGCCCTCGCCCGTGCGGTCGAACTGCTGGCCGAGATGGGCATCCCGCGCCCGGCGGAGGTCGCACAGGCCTATCCGCACCAACTCTCCGGCGGGATGAAGCAGCGGGCGGTCATCGCCACCGCGCTCGCCTGCGAGCCCGAGCTGCTGCTGCTCGACGAGCCGACCACCGCCCTCGACGTCACGGTCGAGGCGCAGATCCTCGACCTCCTGGAGAGGCTGCGCCGCGACCGCCAGGTGGCTCTGCTGCTCGTCAGCCACAACCTCGGCATCGTGGACCGCCTCTGCGACCGCCTCACGGTGCTCTATGCCGGCCGCGTGGTCGAGCAGGGCGACGCGGCCACGATGCTCCGCGCGCCGCGCCACCCCTACACGCGCGGCCTGCTCGCGGCCCTGCCGCGCGCCGACCGCGGGCAGCTGCAGCGCCTCGCGCCCATCCCTGGCGGCCTACCCGACCTCACTCGCCCCGAATCCGGCTGCAATTTCGCCGCGCGCTGTCCGTTCCGGGCGGAGGGGTGCGACGCGCCGCAGGCGCTGCGCGACGTGGCCGGTCGCGCGGTGCGCTGCCATCGCGCGGAGGAGCTGGGCGATACGCCTTGGCCGCGCCCCGGGCACACCGCGGCGCAACGCGCGCCGCTCGGCGCCATGCTGCTCGAGGCCGAGGGCCTGGCACGCCGCTTCAGGCTGGGGGGTGGCTTCCTCCAGATGTTCCGCAGCCGTGCGGAGGTGCGCGCGGTGGACGGCGTGTCGCTCTCGCTGCGCCGCGGCGAGGTGCTCGGCCTGGTGGGCGAATCGGGCTGCGGCAAGACCACGCTTGGCCGCCTCCTGCTGCGCCTGATCGAAGCCGATGCAGGCACGATCCGCTTCGACGGGCAGCCGGTCTCGCCGCGGCCCGACGCGGCTTTCCGCCGCCGCGCCCAGATCGTGTTCCAGAACCCCGACAGCTCGCTCAATCCCCGCCAGACCGTCGAGCAGGCGCTGCTGCGGCCGCTGGTGCGCTTCGGCCTGGCCTCGGGCGCGGCCGCCGACCGCGAGGTGGACCGGCTGCTCGAGCGGGTGCGGCTGAGCCCCGCCTATCGTCCGCGCTACCCGCACCAGATGTCGGGCGGCGAGAAGCAGCGCATCGGCATCGCCCGGGCGCTCGCCTCGCGTCCGGACTTCCTCGTCTGCGACGAGGCGGTCTCGGCGCTCGACGTCTCGGTGCAGGCGGCGGTGCTGAACCTGCTCGCCGACCTGCGCGACGAGCTCGGCGTCGCCTTCCTCTTCATCTCGCACGACATCGGCGTGGTTGCGCACATCGCGGACCGGATCGCGGTGATGTATCGCGGCGTCATCGTCGAGGAGGGCCCGACGCAGGCCGTGCTCGCGCCGCCCTACCATCCCTACACCCAGGCGCTGCTCTCCGCCGTGCCGCTGGTCGGGCAGAGCGGTCGCGCCACGACCCGGCTGCGGCTGGTCGGCGATGTGTCCGCCACCGGCCCGGCGAGCGGCTGCCCCTTCGCCCATCGCTGCCCGGTGAAGATCGGCGCGCCCTGCGAGCGGCAAGCACCGGCCATGCGCGAGGTGGCGGTCGGGCACCGCATCGCCTGCCATTTGCCGATCGAGGAAATGGCGCGCGCGCCGCACGCGCTCATGGCGACGGAATGACTCGGCCGCCCCGCACCACCTGCCGTTCCGGGGCCGCGCCGAGCCAGTAGCAGAGCGCGGCAGGCTCGCTCACCTCCCACAGCACGAAGTCCGCCGGCAGGCCGACGCGCAGCTCGCCCGCCGTGCCGGCGAGCCCGAGGGCGCGCGCACCCTCCACCGTCAGGCCGCGCAACGCCTCGGTGACCGTCATGCGGAACAGCGAACAGCCTAGCGCAAGCACCAGCAGCGGCGACAGGACCGGCGAGCTGCCCGGGTTGCAGTTGCTGGCCAGCGCCATCCGCACGCCGTGGCGGCGGAACAGCTCGATCGGCGGACGGCGCGTCTCGTTGAGGAACAGATTCGAGCCTGGCAGCAGCATCGCCACCGTGCCGCTGCGCGCCATCGCCGCGACGCTCTCCTCGCTGGCGTGTTCCAGATGATCGGCCGACAGTGCTCCGATCGCCGCGAGCGCGCCGGCGCCCCCGACGTCGGCGTACTGGTCCGTGTGGCCGCGCACCGGCAGTCCCGCCGCCTGCGCCGAGGCGTATAGGCGCAGCATGTCAGCGCGCTCGATGGTGAGGCCCTCGATGGCGCCGTCGCAGATGTCGGCGAGGCCTTCCGCCAGCACGGCCGGCAGCACCTCGGCGATCAGATGGTCGATGTAGTCCGCGCTGCGTCCGGCGAATTCGGGCGGCAGCGCGTGGGCGCCAAGGAAGGAGGTGACGACGCGCACCCCATGCTCGCGCCCGAGCCGCCTAGCCGCACGCAGCATGCGGAGCTCACCCTCTCGCTCCAGCGCGTAGCCGGACTTGATCTCCAGCGTCGTCACGCCCTCCGCCATCAGGCGCGCGAGGCGCGGTGCGGCCAGGGCCACCAACAGGTCCTCGCTCGCCTCGCGCGTGGCACGCACGGTGGCCAGGATGCCGCCGCCCTCCGCCGCCAGCTGGCGCCGCGTCGTGCCGGCAAGCTGGCGCTCGAACTCCCCGACGCGGTCGCCGGCGAAGACGAGATGCGTGTGCCCGTCTACGAAGCCCGGCAGCACGAACCCCCCGCCCGCGTCGTGCCTGCGCCGCACCGGCGTGGCCGGCAGATCGGCCATGGGGCCGACCCAGGCGATGCGGCCTCCGGCGGTGGCCAGCGCGCCCGGCTCGATGATGCCGAGCCCTTCGCCTTGCATCGTCACCAGGCGGGCATCGACCCAGAGATCATCCCACACGCGCGCGTACGTCCACTTCCATGAGGATCTCCGGCGCCGCCAGCCCCTTCACCACCAGCGCCGTCAATGGCACCGGACAGGAGGCGAAGCGCGGCACCACCGTCCGCAGGACCGGCGCGAACCACGCACGGTCGGTGACGTAGACCGTCGCGTGCACCACGTCGGCCAATCCCGCGCCGGCTTCGGCCAGAAGCGCCTCGACATTCGCCATGGCCACCCGGGCTTGCGCGCCGGGATCGCCTGTGCCCTGGAAGACGCCGTCGAGCGTCATGCCGGTCTGCCCGCGCAGGAAGACGTCACGGCCGGCCTTTACCGCCATGCAGAACTCCGCCACGAAGGGCTGATGCTCCCGCCCGTACGGCATGGATGTCGACCGGTAGGGCCGGAGCCGTTCGTGCGGCCCACCGGGCACAGCCCAGGCATCCAGCTGGAACAGGGCGTGCGGATCGTCGAGGCCGTTGACGATCAGCCCGGTGCTGACCGGCCGCACGCCGAGCAGGCGTCGGCCCATGACGGCGTAGACCGCCTGGCGGAAGGCGCGGTCGGTGATCTGCATGGTGATCTTGCAGACGTCGCCGAGGCCGCCGCCCGAGGATGCGAGCCTGGCCTCGAGCATGTCGAACACCGCCTCGGCCTGGGCGGCCGCGGCCTCGGGCGTGTGCCCGCGCGGCTCTCCGGTGCTGATTCCCCCGAGCAGCAGCGCCCCGCCGGACGCGAGCGCCGCCCTCACGCCGGGATCACCGCGTCGACGTCGATCTCGACGAGCATCTCGGGCAGGGCGAGGCCGCTGACGATCAGGCCCGTGCCCACCGGGGCGATGTCGCCGAGATGGCGGCCGATCACCTGGTAGACCGGCTCGCGGAAGGCGCGGTCGGTGATGTAGGTGGTGATCTTGCAGATGTGCTCCATCTTCGCTCCGGCCTCCTCCAGCAGGACCTTCACGTTGCGCATCGCCTGGTCGGCCTGAGCGGCCGCGTCGCCGACGCCCGTGAACCCGCCGTCGAGCGTGAAGCCCGTCTGGCCACGCAGGAAGACCAGGTTGCCGGCGCGCACCGCCATGCACATTTCGTTCTTGATGTCCTGGTCCTTGTAGAAGAGGCCGGTGTTGAAGCGGCGGAAGCGCTGATGGGCCATCGGGGCCTCCCTCGGTGCGGGGTGCCGCGGCGCACGCTCATGGCTTGTCCCGCGGGCCGAGCATGCAAGACTGGCCCGCCCGCACACAAGGAGAACCCGGATGACGCTGGTCATCACCGACACCGTGATCGTCACCGGGGAGCCCGAGCGGCATATCCTGGACCATGCGGCGATCGCCATCGAGGCGGACCGGATCGCCGCATTCGGCCCGACCACCGAGATCGAGCGCGCCTTCCCTGATGCCGAGCGGATGCCGGGCCGCGGCCTCGCCGTCTTCCCGGGTTTCGTCAACGCGCACACCCATACCCCGCTGACCATCCTTCGCGGCACGGTCGAGGATTGGGACGGTGACGCAATCTATGGGTACATGTCCCCGGTCTCCTACGAGATGAGCGGCGAGGAGCGCGGCATCATGGCGCAGCTCGGCTGCCTCGAGGCGATGCGCGCCGGCTGCACCACGCTCGTCGAGCCCTTCCGCCACCTGCCGAGCTTCGGCGCAGCGATGGCCGAGAGCGGGCTCCGCCTCTGGCTCTCCGAGAACTGCGCCGACATCAACACGCTGCGGATCCGGCAGGGCGACTACTCCGTGGACCGAGCGTTCGGCCAGGCGTTCCTCGACCGGACCGAGGAGATGATCTCGCTGTTCCACGGCGCCGCGGGCGGGCGGGTGCGCTGCCAGGTCGCGGCCCACGCGCCGGACAATTGCTCGCCCTGGATGCTCGAGCGCCTGTCCGAGCTCGCGGCGAAACATCGCCTGACGCGCACCATCCACCTGGCGCAGTCGATGGAGGAGGTCCGTGCCGTGCGCGCCATGCACGGCGCGACGCCGGCGGAATACCTGGACCGCCAGGGCTTCCTGGGACCCGACCTCGTTGGCGCGCACTGGACCTTCTGCACGCCGGACGACATCGCACTTCTCGCCTCGCGCGGCGTGCAGATGGCGCATTGTCCCGCGAATTCGTCCCGGAAGGGGCCGCACCGCGTGCTCATCGGCCTGATCCGCGACGCCGGCGTGAACATCGCGCTCGGCACCGACAACATGACGGAGGACATGTTCCACACGCTGAAGATCGGGCAGATCATCCATCGCGGCGGCCATGGGCGGGCGAACGAGGGCGGCGTGGTGCCGAGCCCCTGGGACACGCTCGCCATGGGCACGATCAACGGCGCGCGCTCGGTCGGCGCCGAGCGGGAGATCGGCAGCATCGCGGTCGGCAAGAAGGCGGACCTCACCTTCCTGGACCTCGCCACGCCGAGCCTCAGGCCGATCATCAATCTCGTGTCGAACGTGATCCACTACGGGCACCCGGCCGCGGTCCACTCGGTCATGGTGGACGGGCGCTTCGTCATGCGCGACCGGCGGGTACTCACGCTCGACGAGCCGGCCCTGCTGCGCGCCGCGCAGGAGGTGACGCGCCGAGTGTGGGAGCGCATGCTGACGAAGAACCCCGACATCCCTCCGCCGCTCGGCGGCCTGGCCTGGCTCGACGCCTGACGGCTGCATTTCGGCCCGCATGCAGCGGAAGCCATCGGAATGGCCGATGGGACCGGAGCTGCGCTGCTGCACCGGATGCCGGGCGACGGGAGTCCCTCATCGGATTCCCGCAGGGCCTCCTGTGGGCCCGCTCCGCCAGCCCACCCGGTAACTCCACGGCGACCGCAGGCCCGATCGGCCGCTTCCCCGAGCCCTTCGGCACGTGGCCAATGCGAAGGACCACCTGCCGCGCATCGTCGCAAGCTTCGCGGGCGGGTGTCCGCGTGGGCGTACCCACTCCCGGCGCGGCGCCTTCAGGCCGTCGGCAGCGCCGCCTCCGCCGCCTCCACCGCCGCGAGCACGTGGTTCAGCCCGCGCCGCAGCGTCGTCGTCGCGAAGCCCAGCGCCTGTTCCGGATAGCGGTCGAGTTCCGCCGCCACGGCGAGGTGCGTCAGCGGTGCCGCCGGCAGGCCGAAGTCGCGCCGGAACCGCGTCCCGCGCGTGTAATCGAGCGGCACCAGGTGCCGCAGCGCGGCCAGCCGGGCCGCATTCGCGACCTCGGCCGTCACGCGCCCCTCGGCCAGTGCCGCGTCCAGCGCCGCGAGCCGCGCCGCGAGCGACGCGAAGGCCGCGCGCGCCGGCGACAGATCGAAGCGGTCCCCCGCCGCAGCCTGGTACCTCTCGACCTGCGCCGCGAAGTGCGCGACCAGCGCCCCCGGATCGAGCGGGATCACGGGCCGCGACGCCATCCGGAACACGGCCAGCGCGTAGAGGCGGATGTCGCGCAGCAGTACCTCCGGGTCGGCGACGTCGAGCTTGTCGCGGTCCGTGTGCCAGGCGGTGTTGCCGCCGTTGCCCATCACGAAGTACCAGCCGCGCCGCTCCACCTCCGCCGCCGGGATGCGCGAGGAGGCGGAGAAGCAGCCGCTGATCCCGAGGTTGTTGAACGAGTATCGGAGGACTGCGTCGGCCGCTTTCCGCCGGCCGGCCGGCCGGTCGCGTCGCGCACGACCTCGGTGACGAAAGCCTGGTTCTCCGGCATCCAGGGGATGCCGGGGTAGTCGGTGGCGTCGCGGCAGCCCGGGCTGTCGCAGTTCAGGTGCGCGACGGCGCCACGGTGGAGGTCGCGGGCGAAGGCGTCCGCGTACCAGGTGCTGCCCGCGAACTTGCCGGTCGAGTGGCCCGGCCACCAGCAGACGCGCACGCCGCGCCGCAGCGAGGCCCGGTGCTGCCAGAGGACGCGCGCCACCTCCAGCATGCAGGCGTCGCCCGTCGCGTTGTCACCCACGCCGACGTCCCAGGAGTCGTAGTGGCCGTGCAGCAGCACGAAGCGCTCGGGCTCCGATGCGCCGGGGATGCGCACCTCCGGCAGCACCTGGTCGAACCAGCCCTCCTCCACCTCGGTCGTCAGCGTCGCCGACTCGCCACGCGTAGCGGCCGCGATCAGCGCCTCGCCGTCCGGCCGGCTGACGGCGCAGCCGGGGATCGGCGTGCGGCCCGGCAGGTCGTCGAGATCGGGCGTGCCCCAGATCGCGCTGCCGCTGCCCCAGTGCATGTCGGGCCCCGGGTTGACCGCGATCACCCCCGCTGCGCCGAGCGCGGCGAAGGCGAGGATCCGCTCCGCGAGGATCATGCCACGGAACAGTACGATCCGGCCGCGCACGTCCGGCACGCCCGGCGCCGGGTCGTAGCCGGGCCCGAACAGCGGCGCGCTCGCGGGCGACCAGCCGGGCGGCGGGGCGACCGGATTCTCGACGAACACGAGCGGCGCGGTCAGGCCATCGGGCGCGGTCGCGGCGAGCTGGGCCGGCCGCGCCGCGAAGCGCCTGCCGTCGCCGAGCGCCACATGCGCGGTCTTCGGGACGGCGAGGTAGAGCCGCGGCCGGTGCACCGTGACCGGCAGCCCCAGCGCGGCGAGCCGCGCGGCGATCTCCTCGCCGGCCGCCGCCGCCTCGTCAGGGTCCTGCCGGCGCATGGTCGCGAAGCGCTCGACCAGCGACCAGGCGTGCTCGATCCGCGCGGCTTCCATGACCGCCTGTTCCTCGGGCGTGGCTGCCATGGCGGCGATTCCCTCAGTCCAGCCGGACGCCGGTGGCACGCACCACTTCGCCCCAGCGCTCGATCTCGGCGAGCACGAAGGCCTGTGCCTCCGCCGCCGGCGTCCCGACCGGCTCGACGCCGATCGTCGCGAGCCGTTCGCGCACCTGGGCGGTGCCCAGCGCACGGCGCAGCTCCTCGCTCATCCGATCGACGATCGCGTCCGGGATGCCCGTCGGCGAAACTCCGCGCCGTGCCGCGGGCCAGGCCCGAGCGGCAACCGATGGTCAGCAATGGCTCACCGGCAGCCTGCCATCGCCAGACCTCGTCATGGAGCCCGCTCCGGCGTGCTCGGCTCCCAGCGCCCGCAGCCTCCCCGGCCGGACTGCGCGGAAACGCCGTCGTCCCGCGTCGCACCGGGTTGGCTGGCTCAGCGGCGACGCGGGGGGTCCGTGCGTCCGCCGCGCCCGCCGCGCGCTCCGACCGGTCGGTCGCTCGGCGAAGCCCCGCCGCGGGTACGCCCGGTCGCGGCGCCGCAGTCGCGCCAGGACACGGCAGACCGCCTTCTCGGCGTTCCGGCGAGGAACGCGGCACCAGCCGCGGCCACCACCGGTCGGCGAGGACGGCGTCGAAAATCTCGCCGACCGGCGATCACGGCGACGGACTGGCCGTCCGGCGCGTAACCTCTGCGCATGGCGCGCGAACTGAGTGGCGAAGCCCTGGAGCCGCCGACCGAAGCCGGGCGCGTGCGATGGCACGGCACGCCCTTGCTTGCCGGAAGGGGCAATCCGCGTCCTGGACCGGCGGCCCCACCGGCGGAGAAGAAGGAGGAGAGCCCATGAACATCTCCGACAGGCTGCGCAGCGCGGCCTTGGCCTTCGCAGGCTCGCGCCTCGATCGCCACCTCCTCCGTTGGAGCCTGGTGCTGGTCTTCCTCGGCTTCGGCTACACGAAGTGGTTCGACTACGAGGCGCAGGCCCTGGTGCCGCTGATCTCGAGCAGCCCACTGCTCGCCTGGATGCATAGTGCCTTCGGCATCCACGGCGCGTCCTACGCGCTCGGCGCCGCCGAGACTGCGGCGGCCGTGCTGCTCGCGGCCGGCGCGGTTTCTGCCCGCGCTGCGGCGGCAGGGGCGCTCCTGGCGGTCGCGACCTTTGCCGTGACGACGTCGCTACTCCTGACCGCGCCCGGTGTGTTCGAGGCCTCGGTCGGCGCTCCGGCCCTGGGCGGGCTTGGTGCCTTCCTGCTGAAGGATGTGGTGCTGCTCGCAGCCTCGGTGGCGCTGCTGCGCGACGCCGTCGCGGCGCTGCTCGTGGGGGAACGCCATCAGGCAGGGACAGCTGTCGTCGTCCCGACCGTCGCGGCGTGAGAGACGTGAGCGACACCGGAACGGCCGCCGGGGCCTCTCGTTCCTCCATCGCGGCGGGTCGCCGCATGGACGGGATTGCGCGCCTGTCCGCAGCGGTGGCCTGACTCGGGACCGCACCGCTAAGCTAGCGACGAAGCCATGGTGGCCTGCGCAGGCCATCGCCCCACGCGGGCCGCCGCGCGCCCGGACGGGCTGCCGGAGCCGATGCCGTGCACATCGGACGCGCTGCAGGCGAAACCGCGCGCCGGACGTGCCTGGGCGCATGCCGATGACGCGAGCGGCCCCCGCCTCGGGAGAGCGGCTTCCGCCGCAACCGTCCACGCGCAGCTCCACCGGCAGGGACAGGCAGAGAAAGCTGCCCGAGCCGCAGGCGGGATCGAGCAGGCGGAAGGCGCGCAGCCGTTCCAGGAAGCCGCGATACGCGCCCTCCGCCTCCGCCGGCAGGGCGGCCAGCCGGCGCGCCCGGCGGTCGGCCGCCCGGCGCAGCGTCGCCTTTGCCGAGCGCTTCTCGGCGATGATCGCCTCCAAACCGGCGAGCACCAGGGCGGCGGCCTCGGGCCAGGCGCCGTTTGGCATCGATCCAATCTGGGTATCCGATGAGGGGTGGCGCGCCCGTAGAGCCCAACGCGCTTCCGTGAAG